>JBJSYW010000413.1:0-6509 GCA_046089985.1 Chloroflexota bacterium | reverse complement strand
GGACGCGCGCCTCGTCGCCGGCGGCGATCACCGTCACCTGGGTGGCAGCCGGCAGCTCGCCGATCATCTGGCGCGCCTTGTCTTTGGCAGCCTCGATCCGGCTGGGGTTGACATCACTGGCGGCCATACTGGCCGAGGTGTCAATGATGAAGATCGCCGCCCGGGCGGTGATGCCGCGCGCCGGCGTCGCCGGGCGGGCCAGCGCCAGCACCAGCGCGGCCAGGAACAGCACCTGCAGCAGCAGCAGCAGGTTGTAGCGCAGCTTCTGCCAGGGGGCGTTGGCCTCCACGTCGCGCACCATCTGCCGCCACAGGAAGGTCGATGAGACCGCCCGCTCCACCCGGCGCAGCTTGAGCAGCCACATCAGCACAATCACCGGGATCAGCCCGGCCAGGAAGAACATCCCCGGGGCCAGGAATCTCATCGCAGCATCCCCGCCTGCGGCAGCCAGGCGAACAGCAGTTCTTCCAACGGGGCAGCGGTGTTGAGCGGCAGGTAGTGCAGGCCGCGCGGGGCGCAGAACGCCCGCCAGCCGTCCTGCCAGCTTTGCAGCGTGCGCCGGTAGCGCTCCAGCGTTTCATAATTGGCGCTGATCTCCACCTCCGCCCCGTTCTCCTGGTCCACCAGCTTGAAATCGCCGGCCAGTTCGGGCTGCAGTTCGTCGGGCGCTAAGACGTGCAGCAGCGAGACTTCGAAGCCGCGTCCGGCCAGGCGGTTCAGCCCGGCCTGCCAGCCGTCATCCATCAGGTCCGAAAGCAGCACCAGCGGGCCCGGAGAGCCCGCCTGCCCGGCGAACTCGCTCCAACCGGCTGCGCCGCCGCGCCCGCGCCCGTTCCCGCTGGCTTGTCCAGCCTGGGTTGGTCGCAGCGCCGCCAACGCGTCAAACATCGTCACCGCCGCCCGCTTGCCGCGCAGCGCCGGCAGCCGGCGCACCCCGCCCTCGTCCAGCACGGCGATGCTCACCCGATCCAGCCCGGAGAGGGCGATATAGCCCAGCGACCCGGCCAGCCGGGCGGCGGTCTGCAGCTTGTTCGGCTCGCCCCAATCCATCGAACGGCTGGCGTCGATCACCAGGTGCAGCGTGGCGTCCTCTTCCTCGACGAACAGCTTGATGAACAGCCGCTCCAGGCGGGCAAAGGCGTTCCAGTCGATGCGCCGGAAGTCGTCGCCGCTGGTGTAGGGGCGGAAATCGGCGAACTCCACCGACTGGCCGCGGCGCGCGCTGCGCCGTTCGCCCTGCATGGCGCTGTTAGCCAGCCGGCGGTAGACCAGCGCCAGCCCTTCCAGCCGGCGCAGGAAACCCTCCTCGAACAGCTTAGTCATCGGTCGCCAGCCGCCCGATCAGGTCGGCGACTATGGCGTCGCTGGTCACGCCCTCGGCCTGGGCTTCGAAGTTCAGGATCAGGCGGTGGCGCAGCGCCGGGGCGGCGGCTTGCTGGATATCGGCATAGGCCACGTTGAAGCGCCCGTCGATCAGGGCCAGGATCTTGCCTGCCAGCACCAGCGCCTGCATGCCGCGCGGCGAGGCGCCGTAGCGCACGTACTCGCCGATCATCGCGCCGGCCAGCGGGTCGCCGGGGTGGGTGGCCTTGACCAGTCGGGCGGCGTATGCCATCACGTGCCCGGCGATCGGCACGCTGCGCGCCAGCGCCTGCATGGCACGGATTGTCGCTCCATCGGCGGCCGGCTCGGCCTGCGGCGCGCCGGCGCTGGTGGTGCGGTTGGCGATCTCCACCAGTTCGTCCACACTGGGGAACGGCACATCGATCTTGAAGAAGAAGCGGTCCAGCTGCGCTTCGGGCAGCGGGTAGGTGCCCTCCATCTCCAGCGGGTTTTGGGTGGCCAGCACGAAGAACGGCTCGGGCAGGCGGCGGGTGACCTTGGCCACCGTCACGCTGTGCTCTTGCATCGCCTCCAGCATCGCCGATTGGGTTTTGGGGGTAGCGCGGTTGATCTCGTCGGCCAGCACCAGGTTGGCAAACACCGGTCCCGGCTCGAACTGGAACTGCCGCCGCCCGTTCTCATCTTCCACGATCAGGTTCGTGCCGACGATGTCGGCCGGCATCAGGTCGGGGGTGAACTGGATGCGGGCGAAGGCGCAGTCGATCGACTGCGCCAGGGTGCGCACCAGCATGGTCTTGCCCAGCCCGGGCACGCCCTCCAGCAAGGCGTTGCCGCCCGCCAGCAGCGTGACCAGCGTGTGGCGCACCAGCTGCCCCTGCCCGACGATCACCCGTCCCACCTGGGCTTCGATCTGCGCCGTGATCTCCCGGAACTGCTCCGGGCTGACCTGGATCTCCTGCGTGGTATTCAACATGCTCGCTTCTCCGGTAACGGCCCGCTCAGCGCGGCGCCAGCTGGGTGAAATAGGATTGGATGTAGCTGCGCAGTGCGCTGGGAATATAGCTCTGCTGCAGCGCCTGGTTGGCAGCGTTCATATAGGTGTAATAGACCTGGTTGTAAGGCACCAGGGCCGGGTTGGCCTGCCCGGGCAGGTTGGTCTGCCCCTGGGTGGTGGTGGTCTCGCCCTGGCCGGTGTCCTGCCCGGGGATAAAGACCTCTTGCCCGTCGAGCCCCGGCAGCCGCTGCCAGGGGGCGTAGACCTGGCCGTTCAGCTGTCCGGTGGCCGGATTGGCGGCGCTGCCCTGCGGGTTGACGTTCGGCCGCGCCCCGCTGGTTGACGGGGGCAGCGTGTTGGCCGTGCTCCCGCCGCCGCCCGCGCCGGCCTGGCCCTGGTTCTGGCCCTGGCCCTGGCCCTGACCTTGCCCCTGGCCCTGACCTTGCCCCTGGCCGTTCTGGGCGGTCTGCCCGTTCTGGCCGTTTTGACCGGCTTGCCCGGGGCGCCCCGACTGCCCGGCTTGAGCGGCCTGCGCCGCCGCCTGGGCAGCGCTCATTGCCTGCGCGCTGTTTTGCAGCTGCTGCAGGGCTGCCTGCAGCGCCTGCTGATCGGCCTGGCGCTGCTGCGCCTGACTCAGCGCGGCCTGCCCAGCCTGGGCAGCCTGGGCGGTTTCGCCGGATTGGGCGGCCTGGGCCAGCGCCGCCAGCGCCTGGGCCAGCGTCGCGTCGCAGGATTGGGCCGCCTGGGCTGCCAGCTGCGCCAGGGCCTGGGTTGACTGCAGGCGCTGCTGCGCATCCATCTGCGGCAGTTGGCGGGCCAA
Source organism: Chloroflexota bacterium (assembly GCA_046089985.1). GTDB lineage: Bacteria > Chloroflexota > Anaerolineae > Anaerolineales > UBA4823 > RBG-16-57-11. The sequence continues at coordinate 3,351 of JBJSYW010000413.1, read as the reverse complement.
TTCGTCGAGCGCCTGGGCGGCCGCGTCGGCTGCGGCCTGCTGCGGGTCGCGCTGCCCGCCGGCCAGCTGGGCCAGGCGGTTGGCCAGCGCTTCCAGGTTGGCGGCCTGGGCGGCGCTGCTGGGGTCCAGGCGGGCCTGCAGCGCCTGCTCCAGGCGTGAAAGGTCGGCCAGGGCCTGCTCCAGGTCGCCGGGGTTGGCGCGCAGGCGGGCGGCCACTTCCTCTAACTGGCGCAGCAGCTCCTGCTGCTGCTCCGGCGACATTTCATCCGCCTGGCGCACCTGCTCCTGGATCTGCTCGACGCGCTCGGCCTGGCGCTGGGCTTCCTGGCGCACGGCGCGCCGCTCGGCCAGCAGTGCGTCCATTGGGTAGGGCAGGTAGGCCGAGAGCAGCGCTAGCGCCAGCAGCAGCCCGGCCAGCCCCAGCGGGCGCGGCTGCCAGCCCAACGGCAGGTCCCGGGTTGGGTCAATCGCTGCGGCGGCGTGCAGCGCGTCCTGGCGCTGGCGGGCCAGCAGAACGGCATACGTCGGCCCGGCAGCGGCGGAGTCAGCGGCTGCCGGATCTGTGCCCGCCGGATAGGGCCCGCCGGGCGCTTCTACCGCCCCGGCCAGCGCCAGGGCGGTGGAAAGGCGCTCGCGCAGGCCCAGTTCGCTGTCCACCAGGCGGGCGGCGCGCAGCAGCGGGAACGGGCGCAGCAGCGCATAGCCGGCAGCCAGCAGCGGGACCGCCGCCAGCGGCAGCAGGCTCCAGACCGGCCGGTTCTCCAGCGGCAGCACGCGCCCGGCCAGCTGCGTCAGCAGCGCCGCCAGCGCCGCCCAAGGCAGCGCCTGCTGCACCGACCGCCAGGCAGAGCGCAGGCGCAGCCGGCGGCGAAATGCGCCCAGGGAACGGTTCAGCTCATCCATCGCCGCCTCAGTTCAGCCCCGCCGGGGTAGGGGTGGCCTGCTGCTCGCCTTCAGGCGCCTCTGGCACAAGGCTGGGCTGCAGTTCGCCGCTCGGCGCGGTCATGGTCGGCTGCGGCGTGGCGGTGGCTTCCACGGTGAACAGGATGTTCTCGTAGCGATTGGCGGTGGCGGCATACCCCAGCCCCACCAGCCCCACCAGCCCCAGCGCCAGCACCGCCCCCACGATCACCTCGGCCCACTCTAAGCGCCAGCGGCGTGAGGGGCGCACCAGGTGCGATGCCAGCAGATACAACACCAGCGTGACGAACAGGTAGGCCGGCACGGCGTAGTGGTACACCGGGCGCGGGATGCTGTCAAAGCTGATCGGTGGGTTGCCCATGATCCAGTAGATCGGGCTGCCCAGCATCCAGAACATGCTCGAGATATTGTTCGGGTTGACCGATGGCGACATGGCCGAGGCCAGCGCGCTGACCGGGCTGATTGCCAGCAGCCAGCGCGGCGGGTCGCCCTGCCGCACCACCCCCGCTCCCACCGCCACGATGATCGGCCCGATCAGTACGCCCAGCGTAGCCAGGTAGGCCAGCGCCGTGGCGCGCCCGCTGCGCCCGAACAGGGCCGAGAGGAACAGCCCAATCATCGCAAATAACACCGTCACCGCCACCAGCACGGCCAACGTCTTGAGCATATCGCGCAGCGTCACCCCACCGAACAGGAACACCACGCTGGCCAGCGGCACAGCCGAGAACAGCAGCAGGAAGACATAGCCCATCGAGGCCACCAGCTTGCCCCACAGGATGCTGGCCGGGTGCAGCGGGGTGGCCAGCAGCATTTCGTAGGTCTCGTGCTCGCGCTCGCCGCTGATCGCTCCGGCGGTCACCGCCGGCGTGATGGCCGAGATTACCATCAGCAGGATGAAGGCCAGCCCAAAGAACAACACCTGCCCGATCAACGGGCTGAGCGGGGTGCTCGAGTACTGGTTGGCGGCGGTGGTCATGCGGTACAGCAGGTAGCCGCACAGCGCCAGCGCGGTAAGCGAGACGGTCAGGGTGATGAAAGCCCGCCCGCCGCGCATGCGCGAGCGCAGCTCTTTGACGATGATCGGGTTGACCTGCCAGCGAGAGGCCGGCGGGGTTCCCAGGCGCGTGCTCTGGCCCATCAAGCCACTTCTCCTTTCGTCAAGCGCAGGAAAGCCTGCTCCAGGTCGGTGGTCACCTCATTGAAGGCTGCCACCCGCACCCGCTGGCGCACCAGGCTCTCCAGCAGTTCGGCCGCCGCGGCCAGGTCGCCGTTGAACTCGATCTCGACCTGGGCCGGCTCGTCCGGGGCGGTTTCGCGCGGGTAGACCTGCTGCACGGTGGCGTTGGCGTTCAGCAGCGCCAGCGCCTGCTCCAGGTCGGAGAGGATGGTCAGGCGGATCAGCTTGTGGCTGGCTACCTGGCTGCGGATCTGCGCCATTGGCCCGCTGGTCACCAGCTTGCCGCGCTCCATGATCGCCACCCAGTCGCACAGCTCGGCCAGTTCGGTCAGGATGTGCGAGCTGAGCACGATGGTCTTGCCCATCTTGGACAGCTCGCGCAGCAGTTCGCGCATCTCCACCCGGGCGCGCGGGTCCAGCCCGGAGGCCGGCTCGTCCAGCAGCAGGATCTGCGGGTCGTGCACCAGGGCATGCGCCAGGCACAGGCGCTGTTTCATGCCGCGCGACAGGGTCTGCACATAGGCGTCGCGCTTCTCGCTCAGGTCGACCAGCTGCAGCAGTTCGTCGATCACCCGCTGGCGCCGCTCAGGCGCCACCCGGTAGCAGCGGGCGAAGAAATCCAGGTATTCCCACACCACCAGGTCGGTGTACACCCCGAACACGTCGGGCATATAGCCCACCTGCCACTGCAGCTCGCGCCAGTACTGGCGCACCGGCAGGTCGTTGATGCGGATCTCGCCCTGGGTCGGTTCCAGCAGCCCAGCCAGCATGCGCAGGGTGGTGGTCTTGCCGGCCCCGTTTGGCCCAATCAGCCCGTACAGCGCGCCGGCAGGCACCTGCAGCTCCAGCCCATCCACCGCTTCCAGCTTGCCAAAGCGGCGGGTCAGCTCGCGGGTCTGGATGGCGTAGCGCAGGCTGCGCCCGGGCAGGGTTTCTTTCATTGCTTCTGCCAGGATTTGCTCGCTCATCGCACGCCCTCCAGCCCCAACCCCAGGTAGTAGCAGCTTTGGGCGTTTTCGGCCCCGATACGTACCCGCACCACACCCTGTGGGCTGACCAGCCCCGGCTGCCCGGGGATGACGTTTACGCCCTGGTTGGCGCCCTCCAGGCGCAGCCAGCCGTTGGTCGACCAATCGAAGACGGCCAGCTCGGGCGTGGTGAATACACCGCTGTCGGTCCACAGGCTGATCTTGAAGTTATCCACGTGCACCTGGCGCAGCCCGCTGGGGATGGTGAAGTCAAAGATCGCCTCG
>JBJSYW010000412.1:0-15275 GCA_046089985.1 Chloroflexota bacterium | reverse complement strand
TGCAGCGTGGCGCCGCCCTGCAGGAACAGCACTTTGTAATTGGCAGGGATGCCCATCAGGCTGCGCAGGTCGGCCTCGGCGCCCTGGATCACGGCGTCGAACTCCTTCGAGCGATGGCTCATCTCAATCAACGACATGCCCGAGCCGCGGAAGTCGAGCAGTTCGGCCTGCACCTGCTCCAGCACACTCAGCGGGAGGGTAGCCGGGCCGGCGCTAAAGTTAAATACGCGTTTGACCGGTTGGTTCATCTGTCTAACATACTCCTTTTTTGGCCTGCAGACGCATGGCGGCCTGCGTTGGAACGGATCCGATCGTCGGAAACGTGTTGTGATTGTCAGACAGATTTTACCAGCATCCGGGGCCGCCGGACAGGCGATTCTGAGGATCAACCGGGCCAGGCCAGGTTAACCGTTGACGATCTCGCCTCCATTGGGGTGCAGTACCTGCCCGGTGATATATGAAGCGTCGTCGCCGGCCAGGAAGACGTAGCAGGGGGCCACCTCTTCCGGCTGACCGGCGCGCCCCAGCGGCACATCCGAGCCGAATTTGGCCACTTCGTCATCCGGAAAGGTGGAGGGAATCAGCGGGGTCCAGATCGGGCCGGGGGCCACGGCGTTGACGCGCACCCCCTGCTCCACCAGCGCATGCGCCAGCGAGCGGGTGAAGGACACGATAGCGCCCTTGGTGGCCGAGTAGTCCAGCAGTTTGGGGCTGCCGCGGTAAGCCGTGACCGAGGTGGTGTTGATGATGCAGTCGCCGGCTTTGAGCTGCTCTACGGCGGCTTTGGCCATGTAGAAATAGGAGAAGATATTGGTGCGGAAGGTGCGCTCCAGCTGTTCGCCGGTGATATCCTGCAGGCGCGGCTGGGGGTGCTGCTCGGCAGCGTTGTTGACCAGGATATTCAACCCGCCCAGCTCATCCACCGCCTGCTGCACCACCGCCCGGCAGAAGGCTTCATCGCCCACGTCGCCGGCATACAACAGGCAGCGCCGGCCCTCGGCTTCCACCAGCCGGGCGGTCTCCTGGGCGTCGTTGTGCTCGTTCAGGTACACGATGGCGATATCGGCGCCCTCGCGGGCGAAGAAGATCGCCACGGCCCGCCCGATGCCGCTATCGCCGCCGGTGATCAGGGCGATCTTACCCTGCAGCTTGCGGCTGCCCAGGTAGCCCGGGTCGTCGGCTTTCGGCTGGGGTCTCATCTCCGATTCCAGCCCGGGCTGGCGCTCCTGGTGCTGCGGCGGTCGTTGTTGGGTGGGTTTCTGCTGTTTCTGTGCCATGCGCGCTAATCCTTCTTTCCACGAATAAATGAGAAATGCACCAACGTGCCCACCAGCATCGCTCCCAGCCAGGCGGCGCCCATTGGCAGCGCCACCTCGCGCAGCAGCGAGGGGTGCGGGTCCGGCTGGCGGTAGCTGGCATGCGCCGCCACCGGCACCACCGGCCCCTGCGGGCGCAGGTCTTTGCTATCCACCTCGTAGGCGGCCTGTTCGGCGCGGTAGGTGGGGCGGTCCATGGCGAAGTGGTAATCGGCCTGCACCGCGGTGGCGGCCGCGGCGCTGCCAAGCGCCAGGCGGGCGGCTTCGGCCGAGCCGGGCTCCCCGGCGGCAGAGCGGTCTGGATCAGTTGGGCCGCCGGTGGCGGGCAGCCAATGCGACTGCCCGCCGGCTGCCTGTGCATCGCGCGGCTTGCGCGCCATCCCCTGGTGGGCGCGCATCTCGTCGGTCAGCTTGATCGCGTCCTCATCCGGCCGGATACCCTGCCCGTACTTGGTGGCGTACACCTGGGTGATCTCGGCGCCCATGAACAGGATCTGGGCCGAGTAGTACACCCACACCAGGATTAGCACCAGCGAGCCGGCTGCGCCAAACGACGAGTTGATCTGGCTGCGCCCCAGGTAAGCTGCGATCGCCATGCGCCCAAGGGTGAACAGCAGCGAGGTGACCGCCGACCCCAGCCAGACATCCCGCCAGGCGATCTCGGCATCCGGCAGGATCTTGAACATCAGCGCAAACAGCAGCGTGATAATCGCAAACGAGACCAGGAAGTTGATCGCCCCCAACACGAACGGCGGCACCGGCAGCGCGCTGCTCATATACGCTGACAGAGCCGCCAGCCCGGCGTTGACCACCAGCGAAACCAGCAGCAGGAAGCCGATGCCCAGGATCATTGTGAACGAGATCACGCGCGTCATCACCAGGCGCTTCAGGCTGCCGCCCAGGCCGCGGGTGGGCTTGGGCTGCACTTCCCAGATAGTGTTCAGCGATTCCTGCAGCTGCCCGAAGACGCCCAGCGCGCCGAACAGCAGCGTCACCGTCCCAAGCGCGGTGGCAATGATCCCGGTCGACGGGCGGCTGGCGGCCTGGATCAGGTCGCCGATAAAGGCCGAGCCCTGGTCACCGATCAGGTTGCCGACCTGGAACAGGATCGCCTGCTGGACGGTGGTACCGCTGCCCAGCAGCCCAGCCAGCGAGATGACCACCACCAGCATCGGCACCATCGAAAACACGGTGTAATATGCCAGCGCAGCCGCCAGGCGGGCGGCCTTGTCTTCCGACCACTCGGTATATGCGTCTTTCAATAAGGTAAACAGCTTTCCCATCATGCTCTCCCCACGCCGGCGCGCCCTAATCGCCGGGCTGCCCGCTGGACGGGCCGCCCGGCGGTGCTGCGCGGCGCTCCGCTTGCCGCAGTTCATGAAACTCCTGCTGCAGCTTTTTTAATTCATCCTCTGACAGGTCTTCCAGGTCCACCAGGCCGGTGCGGGCGCTTTCCACCGCCCGCAGCAGTTCGTCCAGCTTCAGGTGCAGCGCCTTAGAGTCGCGGTTCTGGGTGGATTGGATCAGGAATACCATCAGGAAGGTGACCACCGTGGTGCCGCTGTTGATCGCCAGCTGCCAGCCTTCCGAATAGTTGAACAGCGGCCCGCTGATCAACCAGGCGACGATCACCAGCACCGCCAGGATGAAGGCCCACGGTGAGCCGACCAGGTCGGCGGTGCGCGAAGCAAACTTACGGAAGCGGTCGGCCATCACGGCGCTCCGAAGCCGTTCCAGCCGGCCCTCCGCCATTGGGCTGCCAGGCGCGGCAGGTCCAGCGGTTGGTGGCGGCGGATGATCGTAACCGCCTCACCGGTGCGATAATCGGGGGTGCGCAGCATCAACAGCGCCCCGCCCTGGCGCACTGCTTCGGCGTAATAATGGGCGCGCTCTTCGGGCACGCCCAGGTGCAGCAGCGCGTTCATCAGCCCGGCGCCGCCGGCAAACCCGCTGCGCAACGCTTCGCCCAGCCGCCCGCTCACCAGGACCACCCCCATCCCAGCGGCTTTGACCGCCTGCAGCCCCAGGGCGCGCTGCACAGCGCCGGCGTCGGGGTGGTGCTGCTGGTACAGCAGCAAAGACTGACCGGCCTTGCCGGTTTTGCGAACCGCCCGCTTTTCGCTGCCCGCCAGGCGGCAGGCCAGGCTGATCTCTCCGGCCGGGTAACCCTGCTCCAACAGCGCCTGCACACTGCCCAACGCCGGCGCCAGGCCGTCGTGCACCGCCATCACGGTCTTGGCCATGCGCGGTCTCCTTTCCGGCTGCCTGCACCCTGGCAGCATACAGCCAGTATACAGTCCAGCAGTGGAGCGGGCAATTAGGCCTTATCCTACCCCGTTGTAGGGGTTCACGACGCGCCCGTTAGGATATCTCCTAAGGTTGATTTATTAGACGGTGCGGAAGACGTAGTCCCACAGCGGCGAGCTGACCCCGAAGCGCTCGTTCTCCGATTTGAAGTGGTGCATCATGTGGTAGCGCTTCAGGAACTTCATCGCCCCGGAGCGCATCGGGAAGTGGTGCGTGGCGTAGTGCAGCATATCGTAGGCGATATACCCGGCGATCGCCCCGGCAAACACCGCCGGCAGCCAGGCCAGGATGCCCAGCGCCGAGAACACCAGCCAGAACACCCCATACAGCGCCAGCGCCAGCGGGATGCTCACAACCGGCGGCATCACCAGACGGGTCTTTAACTGCGGCTGGGCATGGTGCACCCCGTGGAACAGGAAGATAATCCGTTCCAGCGCAGCCGAGGCGTTCTTGGGGTGGAAATGAAACAGGAAGCGGTGCAGCAGGTACTCGGTCAGCGTCCATAGGAACACACCGCCCAGGAAGCCCAGCGGGGTCATCCAATACACCGCCGGGGCAGCCAGCGTGACCAGGCTTCGATAAATGAAATAGCCCACCACCGGCGCCCAGATCACCAGCACCACCAGCGGGCTGATATGGGTGAAAAATTCCAGAAAGTCGGATTTGAATAAGCGGATCGGTACGTCGCTGTGATCGATGGTGTAGGATGTTTTGGTCATTTTGGCCCTCCTGGGGGAGTTTTTTTGAGCCGCCGGTTTTGGGGTAAACTCAGGGCTAATCTTACCATAAACCCCCGCCGGGCGGGCGCAGCGCCGGGCTGCCGCGCCCACCCGCTCACAGCAGCAAGCCGATCCCCAGGATCACCAACAAAGCCAGCACGATCGAAATGGTCACGAAGACGCTGAACAGTCGCCGGCCGACCCGGGCCGGTTGGCTGCCCGCGCCGGAATACCCAATGATCCCGGCGATCACGGCGATCACCAGCGCTACGATGGCCCAGGTCAGCAGGGCAGCCATCAGCGGGCGTCCTGGCGCGGGATGATGGTGATGCCGCCGCTGCGCTCGAGCACGGCATACTTGATCTGGTCCATGCGCTCCAGGCCCTGCAGCTCGCGCGCCCGGCTGAGGATGTCATCCTCGTCCACGCGCGCCAGGTCCATGCGCTCCTTGATCGGCCGGCCGTCTTCGACGATCACCACCGGCAGCCCTTCCACCCAGCGCTCAATTGGCCGGCTGTGCTGCTTGACCAGCGAGAGGCCGATATCCGCGCCCACCAGGGTCAGCACCAGCAGGATGCCGTTGGTCATCGAAAAGTCATCCCCCAGCATCGCCTGCTGGACGACTTCGCTGATGATCAACAGCAGCACCAGGTCAAAGGTGGTGATCTGCGCCAGGGTGCGCTTGCCGGAAATGCGAAAGACCACCAACAGAAAGAAAAACACAGCCAGCCCGCGCAGGATGATGAACATGACGGCGCTCCTTCTTGCTCACGGATAAACGAACTGCCAGATGTCAGCCTGCCCGCCTGCAGCCGCCAGGCTGGACTGCACCCGGCCCACCCGCTGCGGTATGAGTAAGAAGCTGGCTATGAACGGCTGCTCAGGCCGGCTCCACGCAAACCGGAACACCACCTGGTGGCCCTGCACATCCACACTGGACGGCTCGGGGAGCACCTGCTCGAGCTGGAAATGCCCCAGGTAGCGCCGGTCGAGGGCGATCTGCGCCTGTCCATCCTGGGCCGCCCCCGGCGCCAGGGTCACCCGCAGCTCGGCGGCCGCGCCATAGCGTACGAAGCGCTGGTACTCCATCTGCAGCACCCCGGCGTCGATCTGCCGGCGGCTGAGCAGGCCTTCGCCGAACAGGCCCAGGGCAGCCAGTGCCAACAGCAGGGCGATCACCAGCCAGCCGGCGCGCTCCAGTTTCCAGTCGCGCTGCTGGAACGTCTCGTCCTGCTCAATTTCCAGGTCACCTACCCGCGTTTGCGATTGCACGCTCATCTTAGCCCCCATGTGTGCCATCCGGCGTGGGGCATGGCCCCGTCTTTTCTTTTACCGCGCCCCCAACGGGACGGCAATACGGAATCACCTTCCCGCGGGTAGGTGTTTTCCCCTATTGCGCGCCGGGGCAATAGGGGCTATAACCAGCCTAGATGCTCACCCCGGTTTCAAATCAAATTTCAGATACACCCTCAGCTTAATAAAAAATCATGTTTCCAGGCGCAACTTCGAGTATACTTGGGCGAATATTTTCGGCAGCCTGAACCGAGAGCGAGGGGAGTTCAAGTCAACGGACTGTCAGGAAGGCCAACGACGGGTATGGATTGGTTCTTGAAAATTCGCACGCGCAGCCTGCTGTTGCTGGCTGTTTACCTGCTGACTGCCTGCACGCCGCTCACCCAGCCGAGGCTTGACGGTGCTCAGCCGGCTGAACCCGGGCAGCCGCCTACCTCCATCCCCACCGGCGCCGTCCAGCCACCTGCGCTGCTTACCCCGGCGCCGCAGGCGGCGGTGCAGCTGGCCTGGTTCTATAAGGAACCGGACGGCGAAGCCTATGCGACAGTGGCGCAGCATTTCCAGCGCTACATCCTGACGCATGGCAACGAAGACGTCCGCCGGCGCTTTATCGAGGCCGGCGCTCGCGGCCCCTTCCTCGAGTACCTGCGCTTCGAAGCGATCCATAACCCGGGCGAGTGCGACGACGAGCCGTGGAACAATCAGGCCGCCTACAATCGGGGGGATTTTTGCCGCATCAGCCTGGAACACCCAGATTGGTTCTTGCTAGACGAGTTTGGGGCGCGCATCGTTGACCGCTATCAGGAAGCCGAGTTTGTGCGCATGGACCCAGGTAATCCCGGCTGGCAGGCTTTCTTCCTCGAGCGCGCCCGCCAGGTGCAGGAAACCTATGCCTGGGACGGCGTCTTCCTTGACAATGTCGAAGTCAGCTACGCCAAGCTGGAGCGCAAAGGCATTCGCTTGCAAAAGTATCCCGACGAACAGGCCTATCTTTCGGCGATCCAAGGGTTTTTAAAGCACCTGTATGAAGGCTACTTTCAGCCGCAGGGCAAGCTGTTGTACGCCAACCTGGTCGCCACCCAGGACGAAGCCGGCTGGGCCGCCTACCTGCCCTGGCTGGACGGCGTGATGCATGAGGGTTGGGCGGTGGATTGGCCCAACCGCTGGCGAAGCCAGGAGCAGTGGGAAGCGCAGCTCAGCCTGGCCGAGCAGGTGCAGCAGGCGGGCAAGTTTATGTTTGTGATTTCGCAGGGCCGCCAGGAAGACGCCGCGCTGCAGGAGTTTGCCTTCGCTTCGTACCTGCTGATCAACCAGGGGCAGGCAGCTTTCCGCTACGCCCACAGCAGCAGCTACCGCGGGGTCTGGCTGTACGATAACTACCGCCTGCCGCTCGGCCTGCCGCTTGGCCCGCGCTACCGCCAGGGCGACGCCTGGCGGCGTGATTACACCAACGGTTATGTAACGGTCGACCCGCAAAGCCACGCGGTGCAGATCGTCGTGACCAACAATGGCAGCTAGCGCTGCGAGGCGCAGCGCGCCATCCGCCGGAGTTCGGCGGGATCGAGGCTTATGAAAAAGATCGCCTTTTTGCGCATGAAACCGTTCCCCATCCCCAACCGGATCCTGCCGGAGGTGATCGGGCGCGCCTTTCCAGAGTACGAGCTGCAAATCTTTGATGTGATGGCGCGCCTGGAGCGCGCCCCGGCGGTGTTCGCCGCCAACCTGCTGGCCATGCTGGCCGAGTATGGCCCGCGCCTGGCCGACGGACGCATGACGCGCTCGGAGGCCTTCTACGCCACCCCGTACCTGTTCCACTGGGTGCGCCGCCAGGCGCAGCGCTGGATCACCCCGGGCGAGCATGCTTTTTCGCTGCAGATCCAATCGCTGTTTGACGGCAGCCGCCCGGGAGTCCCGCATTTCGTCTACACCGACCATACCCACCTGGCGCGCCTGGAATATCCCGACTTTGACCGGCGCAGCCTGCGCCCCGAGCGCTGGATCGAGCTGGAGCGCAGCATCTACCGCAGCGCGGCCCTGAACTTCACCCGCAGCAGCAATATCTCACGCTCGCTGAGGGATCAATACCACATCCCGCCGGAACGCGTGGCGCGTGTGGGGGTGGGCAGCAACCTTGCTGCCCCTGGCGCAGCAAGCCGCGCTCCAGACCCGTCTGCCAAGAACATCCTGTTCGTCGGCATCGACTGGGAGCGCAAGGGCGGCCCGGATTTGGTCAGCGCCTTCCGGCAGGTGCTGGCGGCGCACCCGGATGCACGCCTGACGATCGTGGGCTGCAGCCCATCCATCGACCTTCCCAACTGCCAGGTTGCCGGGCGCGTGCCGGTGGAACGGATGGCCGAGTACTATCGGGAAGCATCGGTGTTCTGTTTGCCTACGCGCATAGAACCGTTCGGCGTGGTGTTCATCGAGGCCCTGCAGTACCGCCTGCCGGTGGTCGCCACCAACGTCGGCGCCGTCCCCGACCTGGTCCAACCCGGCTCCACAGGCTGCCTGATCGAGCCCGGTGATGTCGACGGGCTGGCCCGGGCGCTGATCGAGCTGCTGGACGACCCGGCCCGCCGGGCGACTTACGGCGAGAACGGGCAGCGCCTGGTTGAACTGAACTACACCTGGGAGCGGGTTTCAGACAAGATGGCTGCCGCCATCCGCGGCTGCCTGCCGCCCGCCGCCTGAACGCGCAAAGCGGGGACCATGAGCGCAGGCACGCGGTTCCCGCGGCATTCAATCCCGTGCCGTGCAGACCGTCGGTCACCGCCTGGTTTCGCCCGCTCAGGCGGCGCGCCGGGCGTGCAACCACGCCCGCACCCCCAACAGCGCCACGATCAGCAGCATCACCCCCAGCGCGGCCAGCAGCACCCACAGCGGGCGCTGCGCGCCCGGCGCAGCCGCCTGCAGCGGGTCGGCGCTGCCGGTCAGCTCCGGGCTGCTGCCTTCCACCGGTACAAAACCCGCGCTGGTCTGCGGCTGGTCCTTTAAAAGCCGGGTGTCGGCGGTCAGCAGCTGCCGGTTGCGCAGCACGGCAAAGTTGCCCGAGAGGCGCGCCTGCAGCGGCGCTTGGATCAAGGCGTTCCCGGCGCTCTGCAGCCCATCCGGGGAACTGCCCAGCACCCCCAGCACCACCCGCGCCTTGTTCCACGGCGAGCTGAACAGCTGCAGGTAGCCCAGCCGGGCGTCCCCCGGGACGCGGTAGGCCACCGGCATGCCACGCTCCATGGCGATGTCGCTGCCGGCTTCGAAGGGCGCCGGCAGCGCCTGGCGGGCGCTTTGCAGCAGTGGGAACTGGCTCGGCCGGCCAACCAGCAGCAGGTGGTTGGCCTGCTGGGCCGCCTCGGGCAGGGCATCCGGGTAATAGGCCTGCAGGGCGACCAGCGGGCCGTGGCTCCGATAACCCAGGTAGGCAGCCAGCTGCAGGGCCACGTTCCAGGTCTGCAGATCGTCGTGTGGCAGCACAAACGCCGTATCGCCCAGGCTGGGGTTCAGGGTGAACGGGTAGGGGAACCCCGCCAGGTCGAAGACCTGCTCGGCCTTGAAGGCGAACGGCTGCAGCGGCAGGTGCAGGTTCGACTCGGACCACACCGTGGCCCACAGCCCGACCAACTCCGGCGAGGTGCAGCTGTCGCGCGGCAGCAGGTCGGCGCGCAGTTCGAGGGTGTTCTTGCCCGGCAGCAGCACACTGGCCGGCACAGCGATGCGCGCCCGGTTGATCTTACGTGAGGTCTGGTCGCTGAAGCGCACCGAACCGATCGGTTGGTCGTTCAGCAGCGCCACCAGGCCGGAGCGCTCGTAGTTCAGCAGTTCTGAGTGACTGTAGGCCAGGTCAACATAGGCCTCGGGCTGGGCCGCCTGCCCGGCCGGTACCACAAAGGAATATTGAAAGTCATTGTCGCCCACCCGGTCAAAGGTCTGCTCGCGATAGCCCAGGCCGGCCAGGGTCTGGTCGACCGGGATCGCCAGCGGGGCCGGCTGCGGCAGGACGTTGGCCACCAGCGCCAGGTTGGGCTGGGTATTGGGGCGCAGCGCGCCGGTTGACAGCGCCTGGGCAGCCTTGACCACCGCCGCATCGCTGTTGCCGCTCACTACCAGCACCACCTTTGCCAGGCTCCAGGGCGAATTGACCATCTGCAGCACCCCGTCATCGGCGGAGGCGTCCAGCGGCGGGAAAGCCTGCCCCTGCAGCGGCATCGGCAGCGGCAGTTCGTTCAGCAGCGCCAGCGAGCCGGCTTTGCCCACCAGCACCAGGTGGCTGCCGGCCTGCACTTCGGGGGTCAGGTTGGCGGCGGTGACCAGTTTGAGCGCCAGCTCGCCGCCGGTCAGGTTGCCCAGCCCGGCAGCCACGGTCAGCGCGCTCTGCAGTTCCGGGGCTGAGGGATGCTCCGGGACCACGATCACCGCCGAGTCGAGCCAGGCGGCGTCGTGGAACAGCGGGCGTGGGAACAGGGTCAGGTCGGTGGACGGGGCCACCAGGCTGTGCGGGAAGCTGAAGCGCGAACTGCTGCGCACCGTCACGTTCAGCTGCTGGTCAACCGCACAGGCCTGCCCGCTGTCGAGCACCAGCTTCAATTCGTGCCGGCCGTCGCCGCGGGTGGAGTCCAGGGCGCTGAACGGGATCGCCAGCAGTTCTTCACGGCTGCCCGCCTGGTCCAACTGGACCGCGCGCAGCAGTTCGTCGTTGAAGTACACGTTCAACACCCCGCCGGGCAGCCCCGCCGCGGCCCCGGCGCGCTCGCCGGAGCGGAAAGCTGCCGCCAGGAACAACTCCAACCCGGCCCCATCCGCCAGGCTCCAGTCGCCGGGCAGGCCAAAACTCAGCGAATGTGAATCATACGGCCCGTTCAGGACGAACTCACGCTCACCCAGCTGTTCCAGGGTGAGCAGGTCGGCGTGGGTAAGCGCGCCGACAGGCGTGTCTGGCGCGGCCGGCTCGACAGTCGACGGGCCGGGCTCCGCGGCCGGGTTGGTCGTCGCGGCGGTTGGAATAGGCACCCAGGGCCAGCCCGGCGCGGCGGTGACCTGGGGCGCCGGGCCTGGGGTGGGCGTCGTCACCTGGGCCGCGCCGTGCTGGAAGCCAGCCTGCGCCAGCAGCAGGCCGGCGGTCAGGGCCAGCAGGGCGTGCAGAGAGATTCTCTTCATCTCGCTCTTCCTTTCCAATTCGTGAGAGCCAACCGGCTGCGAGCGGGCCTCGCGCCGCGGGTCGCTCCCCTCCCCCTTTGACCCCCAACCGTAAATGCTGCGTTCCCCCGCCCTTTCAGCGCGCGCCGCGCTGCTGCAGCACGGCAGCCACGGTGCGGAACAGGATTTGCACATCCAGCCACAAACAACGCTTTTCAATATAGGCGATATCGAGCTTCAAGCGGTCATCAAATTCGGTCTCGGCCCGCCCAATGATCTGCCACAGTCCGGTAATGCCGGGCTCGACGTCCAGGCGCTCGGTTTGCCACAGTTTATAGGTGCCGGCTGAGAACGAAGTCGGCCGCGGCCCCACCAGGCTCATCTCGCCCTTCAGCACGTTGAACAGCTGCGGCAGTTCATCCAGGCTGGTCTTCCGCAGTATGCGGCCTACCCGGGTGATGCGCGGGTCATTGGTGATCTTAAAGTCCGGCCACTGCAGTTCGTTCAGGTGCAGCAGCTGCAGCTTCATCGCCTCTGCGTCCGGCGTCATCGTGCGGAACTTGTACATGCGGAACAGCCGCCCACCCTTCCCGGTGCGGTGCTGGGTGAAGACCAGCGGCGCGCCGGGCGAGTCGATGGCGATCAAGAGCGCCGTCAGGGCCATCAGCGGCAGGACCAGCGGCACCGCCAGCAGCACCAGCAGCAGGTCCATGGCGCGCTTGGCAAACAGGTAGCGGCGCAGCGGCGGCCCCGGGCGAACCGGGTTGATCTTCGCCAGCCAGGGGTATTTCTGGTAGCGGTGAAACGAGATCTCAGTTGCCATGCGCGGCTCCCGGTACGGCAGCCGGCGTCAGCAGGGCCCACAGGAATTCAAATCTTAGAATCGAGCAAGGATAGTTCATAGCAGCTTGTGTCATTCTCCCCGTATTTTCGAACAAGCAAGTATGAAACGGACGTATGTATTGTTTTAATGCCCCTGGAGGGAGTCGAACCCCCAACCGACAGATCCGAAGTCTGGCGCTCTGTCCATTGAGCTACAGGGGCTGGCCAGGCAGAAATTATACTATAAGGAGATCCCCGGAGGGTTAATCCACCTAAAAATCATCCCGGTTAACCCGCTCAGGGAGCTGTTGTCGGGATATTGTAGAAGTTATACGCCACCTGTGAGAGCTGCGAGACCAGCACCGAGTCGGTCTCCCAGATCAGCTGCTCGGGGTGGTACAGGAACACCACCATGATGTAGTTCCCACCCGGCGAGTAGATGATCCCGGCGTCGCCGATGGTGTTGATGATCCCGTTGACCGTCACCCAGCCGTGTTTGTGGGCGATTGAAGTCTTTTCCGGCAGCCCGGCGGTCAACAGCATCGGCAGGCGGTTCTCGATCAGGTAGGTGTTCATCGCCTGGCACTCGGCCTGGGTGATTTCGCCCGGGAACACCAGCGGCAGCGCTCCGCCGCCGGTCTGGGCGCACTGGTAGATGTCCTCCAACAGCATGCCGATGTCCGACGGGGTGGTCTGGCTGTACGGGTCGGGGTCGGTGAAGATATCGGTGCGCTGGTTGGCGGGGGTTTCGATCAGCGCCAGCAGCGGCGAGCCGAGCGTGAAGTAACCCGCCAGGAAGGTGTTCTTCAAGCCCAGCTTCTGCATCGTGTCGGTGACATCCAGCGGGCCGCGGCGCGGGTCAATCGCCCGGTTCATCAGCCAGTCGGCGGCCTCGTTGCCCGATAACTCGATCATATCCTCCAGCAGCTTGATCGTCTCGGTGTCGTTCATATCGTTGATGCGCTGCATCGTGGTGACCATGATCGGCATCTTGATGATGCTTGAGGCAGTGAAGGCGATGTCCGGTTCGACCGGGATATCTTCACCGTTGCGATAGGCGAAGTGCAGTTCATTCGCGGTCTGCAGATCCAGCAGGTAGACCCCAGCCAGCCCGTCAAAGCCAGACACCTGGATGGTCTGCTTCAGCAGCACCTCCAGGTTGCTGAACAGCGGCTTGGACGGGTCGACGCGCTCCAGCGGCAGGTCTACCATCCGGTTGGAGAGCGCGAACATGGCTGCCTGGATCTCAGGTACCGCCTTGTCGATATCCAGCGCCAGCCCCGGGCGCCCGGGCTGGAAGCTGTCCTCCCCGGGCACCGGCATCGGCGACTCGGCCGACTGGTTATAGCGGCTGGCAAGGTCATCCAGGAAGGCACGCAGGCGCGGCTCGGAGTAGTTGGCGGTCAGCGGGATCTCAGTCGGGAAGGTGGTGCGGCCCCACAGGTAATCCCAGAAGTCCTGCCAGAACTGTTTCTGGGCGCGCTCCAGGTTCGCCAGGGCCAGCATGTTCTCGGCGTCCAGGGTGAACTCAACCGTCGACGGGTTAAGCTGGATGAGCTGCCCGTTGAAGCGCAGTTCCACCGGGGCCGAGTAGACTTCGGCCAGGCGCTGGGCGGCCTGGGCGCGGTCCAACCCGCCCACCGGGACATTGGCCACGATCAAGCCGGCCGGCAGGTACGAACGCACCCGGCTGAAGACCACCAGTTGGGAAGCGGCTAACACGATCGAGCCAAGCAGCAGCATTAAGCTGAAAATACGCAGGAGAGAAAAGGAACGGCGAATTCGCAAAAAAGCACCTCGAGTCAGGTCATCATACCATGACTCGAGGCGCCCCTACGGTTAAGATGCCTTTAAGGGCTGCTTAGCGCGAGACCACCAGCTTGACCACCGTGCCGTCCTCGTCCAGCGTCACCCGGGCCACGTGCTGGTGGACGCCCTCCGCCCGGCGCACCTGCTTGCTGAGGGTCACCAGGCGCGGCAGCCGGCCTGCGCCAACACTCTTGTGGCGATGCGCTTTTCCGGCCTTGCCGGCCGGCGGGGTTTCGCAGCCCGGCTCGACCTGCGGCTGCACCAGGGTCAAGCGAGCATCCGACATGCCAGGCAGGTGCCGCGCCACCACCCGCCGCACCGAGGCCATCACCTCCGGCGAGAGCGGCAGGGCTTCGCCGGCGGGGATACGCTCGCAGACGGCAGGGATCTCCAGCGCGGCGCGCTCGCCGGGGCGCAGGCTCTTCGGCTGCCAACCGCCCTCGGTCACCTGGGCCAGCGGGTCGCCGTACAGGATGAAAGAGATCAGGGTCTTCTGATCTTCACCGTCCAGGTAGCCCTGGGTGCCCGACAGCTCGTTGACCAGCGCCAGGCGCGCCTGGCGCAGCGCTTCGCCCGCCGGGATGCCTTCCAACAGGAAGCGCCAGAACGAGTGCCCCAGGTAGTCGGCGGCAGCCAGCTTTGGCTCCAGCGATCCATAGGCCATGCAGGTGCAGCCGGCGATCGCCAGCACGCCGCCCTGCAGAAAGCGCAGGGCGATCGACTGGTCGATGCGGCGGTTCTCCAGGTGCATCCCATAGCAGGCTTCGGTGAAGATCACCAGCGGCAGCGGGCGTGCGCCCGGGTCGCCGGGCAGGCTGATATCGCTTGGGCGCAGCGCCACCGGGTAGTCGGGGGAGGCGCTGTCTTGCAGCTCGCGCTGGCCGAACCACTCCGGCCCATCCACCACGCCGTGCAGGTTGAAGTAGGCCAGGCGGGCGTTCAGGTCGGGGGTCTTGCCGTTCAGACCGCGCCCGCCCATCCCCGGCAGCGATTCCAACGCCAGGGCGGGATCGGCGGAGCTGTCGGATGCCGCAGCGGGGCTCACCGCCGCAGCTCCCAGCGGCGGGGAGACCTGGATCGCGCGCCGGAAGCTGATCGGTCGGTAGACCATCGCGGCCGGCTGGCGCCAGACCGCCGCAGTATAGCCCAGGCTGCGCGCCCGGTAGCCGTCTCGGCGAAGCGCGGCCGGGCGGGCCAGCCGCTCGCGCAGCCAGTCAGACAGGCGCTGCCACCAATGCCGCCGCGCCGGGCGACGCTCGTGGCTCTCACGGATGCGCCGCAGCCCGTCCAGCAGCAGGCGGGCGTCCGGCTCTGCCCCGCCCGGAAGGCGGCCGATCGGCCACTCGGGCAGGAAGTAGATCTCGTCCCGGCAGGCGTACGGGTTATCCGACGGCACGTCCAGATCCTGGTCATCCACCGGGTTGGGCAGATGATGGAACGGGACGATCTCCGGCCCGCCGACGATCAGCAGGGCGCCGACGCGCTCGCCGCTGCGCGCCAGGGCCTGGTCCAGGTCTTCCAGGAACAGCTTGATGTCCCACGGGTCGCCGGAGCGCAGCGGTTCGAGGCCCAGCGGCGTAGTGCAGCCTGGGTCATCGGCCAAAATGGCCCGCCCGCCCCACTGCGGGCGCTGTGAAACCGCCTGGGCCAGGGCGGTCATTTCGCCCTCCACCAGGGCGGCGGCTTTGTCACCGTACACCTGGGCCAGGCGGCGGTGAAGCGAAAAGACGATGTACAGCGGGTAGCGCCCGTCCAGGTGCGCCACGGCGGGCAGCTTGAGCTTGCGCGCCAGGCGGTCCAGCTCGGCCGCCATCGTGCGCAGTTCGGCGTCCAGGGCCGGCTGCGGTTCCTTGCTGCGCAGCCGGCGGCGCGCCGCGCCCGG
>JBJSYW010000411.1:0-8677 GCA_046089985.1 Chloroflexota bacterium | reverse complement strand
CTGCGCAGCCCTTTCTCCAAGGCGTGCGGATAGAAATCCCCATCTCGGACTTGCGGGATATCGAAGGTGATCTTCCCCATCCGGGTGGCCAGAGTCTTGGGCTTGAAACCGTTGGCGTGACCACGCCGTTCCGAAGACCGTTGGTAAGGTGCGGCCCCGAGATGTTGCTGGCGTTCAGCTTTCATCGCTGCATTGACCAGCACACGGATCATCTCAGGAAAGAACTCGGTGCCTTGAGCGGTGATTTGCTCCAGAAGCTGCTCGGGTAAGGTAAAATCGCCTGGGTAGGTCATGGTGTTATCTCCTTTGTTTAGCTTGGCGGCTTCAAAGGATATACCTGACCTACTTTTTTAAGGTAGCCAATTTTACAGAAACAAGTTTACACTAACGCGCTTTTCGGCTAACAAGCGTTCGAGTTTGGCGTTCTCAACTTTTAATGCCTTGAGCCGCTTGGCATCCTAAATATTCAAGCCGCCATACTTCTGTTTCCACCGATGATAGGTGGCCGGGCTGATCTGATGCTCCCGGCAGATATCTTCGATCTTTTTCCCTTGCCCCAGGGCTTCGTCTACCTGGTGCAAGAGCTGCACGATTTGTTCTGGTTTGCGTCGGTTCATACGAGAGTTGCTCCTTTTTGGGACGCTTGACTCTCATTTTACTTGGGTATAATTTTCGCGGCATGTCAAGACTCACTTCCAACTCCCTGCATCTCGCTCTAGCTCTGCCAATCGCGTCCGTTCGCGGTTTGCGAACGTTATTCGCCTGCATGCGAACCCCTTCACAATCCACAATGCCGGAGAATGCAAAAGCGGCGATCTCTCGTTGGAGTTATGTGGTCCTAGAACGGGATCTCAGTCTGATTATTCCCGCTTTCGCTCCAGTCCCTTAAGTCCTGATCGATCTGGGCCAGGTCCAGCAAAGATAAGCCGGATACGCTCCAATTGCCCGCTTGGGCTGTTCCTCTTCCGGCTGTCTTCGCAAATGCCTGTGCTTCTCGCGACCAACCGCCGCGCGCAAATCCCAGGTAGTACACCCGCCAGTGCCCTTCTGACGGGACGAATTCGGCGGTCTTTTGCATCAGAGTTTCTAATACCTCCCGCTCCATCGGCTTGGGACTCCACTTGCACTCTCCCAGGAACAGCGTTTTTTCCATCGAGTTAATCCCGACGACATCCACCTGAGCTTTTCGGGTCCATGCTCCACCCACCTGATCTGGAAGGAACGGCAGACGCGCCTGGCCGGTCGCGCGCAGCAGCCACTCCTGGCACAGTTCTTCCCAGGTGTACGTACCGATAAAGTCCAGCAGGTGCCGTTTGATCTCCTCCAGCGCCTGTTCTTCTATCCCCAGCGCCAACTGTGACTGCCGCCTGGCCAAAAAGCGGTAATAAAAGCGCAGGAATGGGTCGGTAATAAAGTGCCGGCCCTGACGAGATGCAGCCGGCTGAGTGACTGGAGTCCGGCGGGCGACAAAACCGGTGTCGGCGAGCATGTTTATGTACTGTGGAACATGCTTTTCGTCTAACCCTGAGAAGCCCGCAATTTCTTTGGGCGTTGCCGCCCCGTTCGCGATCGCCCTCAAGATGGAAACGTAATTGTGCTGGTCTCGCAGAAAATCCGACAGCAGCAGGCGCGGTTCGTCGTGCAGCGAAGCGCTGTAGTTCAGAAATTCACTGCGAATATTCTCGGTCACGCTCTTGTTTGGATCGAAGCGCTGCCAATAAGCCGGTACACCGCCCAACATGGCATAGACCGCGACCCGCTCGTCGGCAGCGTAATTTGGATAGAAGGAGTGGGTCACACCGAAGGGCAGTGGCTGCAGGAGCAGGTTGGCGGTGGAGCGACCGTATAACGGCGCCTGGTATGCGAGCACCTGGCGCTGCATCATCCCCAGATGCGAGCCTGAGATAATCAAAAACAGATTGGCGCTGCTGAGGGTATGATCCCAGGCATGCTGCAAATACGCCGATACGGCCGGTTCTGCTTCCAACAGGTAGGTGAACTCGTCAATAATCACGACCAACCGTTGTTGCTCAGCCAGCCGGGCAAGCGCCTCAAAGGCCGTGCGCCAATTCCCGTACGTCATATCCGCCGGCGGCTGCGACTGCGATTCAAAGCGGAAGATGGCTTGCGAGAAGGAGCGGAGCTGATCCACCGACGAGGTTGGTTCTGCAAGGAAAAAAAGTGCACGCGGTTGCTTTGTCTCTAGCCAGCGCGTGATCAGGCGTGTTTTTCCGATCCGCCGGCGTCCGTACAGGATCAGAAATTCTGCTCTTTGGCTGTGGTATAACCGGCTGAATTCGCCTAATTCAGTGGATCGTCCAACATAAGGCGTGAGCATACTTTTTTCTCGAATAGCATAATATAATTTAGTATAATTCATTTTATGCTAAACGGCAATCGCACTTTTTGGAATGTGCAACATGGAGGCGCGCGCCGAGTAGGGTGGGGGGGCCAGGCATAAGCTATTGGATCTGTGGCGAATCCCGAGAAGCTCATCGGCCGGCGCTGTATAGACCGGTGGGCTTTTTTGTGTGCTGTCGCAAAAGATACGGGTGTATTCCCTTCCGTATCTTTTGCCGGTGGGGAAGTAGACAGACCCACATTTCGCACCTTAAACTCCCATCAAATAGCATTTTTGCACGTGGGGGCCGAGCCAGGTGATCACCTGTTGTTGGACGGGGCGTAAGTTCACCAATTTTCGGAACACAACTTGCTCATTTTGGTAGATGAGCAGGATGTCCAGCCCCTGAAAGAGCTGAAAGACCCAGCGAATGGTTGGTGTTTAGGTCGGTTTTCGCAGTTGATTGGGTATGGTGGCATTCATTGCTTTCAGTGCTTGACGTAATTTCCGTTCCGCCAGGGAATAAACCAGGAGCGCCAGTCTCACTCTACCGCTACCCCGCCCCGGAGTTCCAGCAGCCGGGTTTTGTCGCCGGCGAGACAGGCTCACCCGGTGTAGATCAGCGCCTCACGGATGCTTAGCCGGCCGGCCTGGTGGGCCGGCATCCAGCTGGAAAGCAGCGCCAGGCCGCATACCAACCCGCTCCACGCCAGCCCTGCCCAGGGCAGGTAGATTAGCGGCGGGACAAACCCCACCGTCGCCAGCACCACCACCCGGCCCATCACCAGCGTCATCGGCCAGGCCAGCAGCCAGGCGACCGGCAGGCTGATCAGGGCGATCAGCAGCCCTTCGGTCAGGATCAACCGGCGCACCATCCCCGGATCCGCACCCATCGAGCGCAGGATGCCGATCTCGCGCCGGCGCTCCATCACGTTGATGCTCAGCGTGCTGGACAGCCCCAACCCACCCACGATGGCGATCAAGGCCACAATCCCCATTAGCGCGTAGACCGGAATATTGAAGGCCGACATCTGCGCGGCATTGGAGTGCGGCACATCGTCCGAATACAGCACCGCGTAGCCCACCTGCTCCAGGGCTTTCGGCAGGCCGGCGGCAGCGTGCTCGCGGTTCTCACCCGGCGCAAGCCGGATGGCGACGATATTCGCCATGCCCACCTGGCCGGTCAGCGCGGCGTAGGCCTCATACGGCGCATACGCCACCGGGCGGGTCACTTTGCCCATCACGCCCGCCAGCACCCAATCGGTCTGCCGCCCGGCGATGCTCACCCGCAGCGGCGTGCCGATCGGCGGCAGCGGGTCGACCGGCAGGCCCCACACCTCCAGCGCTTCGCTGCTGAGCACGATCCCGTTCCTGGGCGGCGGCCACTGCCCGGTGATCAGGGCCAGTTGATGGTAATCGGACTCGGCCGGCACCGCCATCACCGGAACCACCCCGGTGTGCGCCCCGCCGGGTAAGACGCGCCCCACGCTGCCGGTCAGGTACGCCTGCGCATCGCTGACCCCGGCAACCGTGCGGGTGGTCTGTTCCAGCGCGCTGCGCTTGACGGTTTCACTCAGTCCGACGAACATGTCAAAATTGTTGCGCTGCTGGATCCTGGCGCCCACCGTGCGGATCTCGCTGCGAATGTTGAGCGCAGTGATGAACATAGCGCCGCCCAGGCTGAGCATCATCAGGTTCAGCAGCAGCCGCTGCCGCTTGCGCAGCAGCGTGCGCAGCGAACTGCGCACCCGGATGGACCCGACGCTGAGCACCACCCGCCCGGCGGTGTGCGGCGGCTCCTCGCTGACCGCCTGGCGGATGGACAGGTGCGCCGCTCGCCACAGCGGGCTGAAAACGGCCGCCAGGGTGGCTCCAAAGGCCAGCAGCGGCAGGCTGATCCAGGTGCTGAGCGGGATGCTAAAGCTCAACACTGGGGTATCCAGCTGCCTGGCGAGCATCCCCACCCCCCAGTAGGCGATGCCCCACACCAACGGCATGGCGATCAGCAGCGCTGCGCCGCCGATGATCAGCACCATCTGGCTGTAGATGACCAGCACCCCGATGGCAGAACTGCCCAGTGCCTTCAAGATGCCCACCTGGCTGGTCTGCTCGGCGATCAGGGCTGCTGCAACCACGCTGACCACCAGCACCGTGATCACCACGATCAGCAGGCCGAACAGCTGCACCAGCAGCAGCATGGCGTTCAGCAGGTTATACAGCGCCGGCCGGCCGGTGACCGGGATCTCGACCGCCATGACCGGGTAGCCGGCGTCGGTCAGTTCGTGGGCGATCCGTTCGGCCTGGTCTTGAATTTGGATCTGCCGGGCTGCCAGGTCATCGCTGCCGGCCTGGGTGACGATATACAGCCGGTTGAAAGCCCGCGGCTGGCCCAGGTACTCGGCGGTATCCAGGTTAACGAATGCGCTGCCTGCCAGGGTATATTGGGTGGGCATGCTGATCAGGTCGTTCGGCAGCCCGGTCACCGTCAGCGGGTAGCGGTGACCATCGGTGGACTCAACCATGATCTGCTGCCCGGCCGTTACCGGCATCAGCGCCTTGAAAGTGCCGTCCAGCAGCACGTCGCCCTTGCCCAGCGCAGCCGGCGCTGCAATTTGCTCGTTGAGCCGGTCGGTGCGCCAGTCCAGGCGCGCCACGCGGTCGGCCAGCGGGTCACGGCTGGCAAAGGCGTTGATGTTATAGACCGCCCTGCCCGAAGTGAATTTGAGATCGAACACCCGGCGTCCTTCAGCCAGGCGCACCTCTGGCAGGCGGCGCACTTTATCCAGCAGCGCCTGGTCAAAGTCCCTCAGGGTAAGAATGACCTGGGCCGGCTCGGCCTGGCGGTAGGCGGTCATGTAATTCTCCATGATCACCGCCCGGGTGGTATTCAAGATCCCGAACGAGCCCACGCTCAAGGCGATCGAAAGCACCACCAGGCCGGTGCGAGCGCGATTCACCCACAGGTCACGCAGGATTTTGATGAAGCCGAGGCTCATGGTTGATCCTGACCGCACAGATGCCGGCTGCGGGCCTGCGCCACCTGCTCCATCTCCTGGCGGAAAGTGGGCATCGTCTGTACCAGGCGGTCAAACAGCGTATGCGAGATGGGCAGCAGGCGCACGGGCCGCTCGCCGGCGCGCACGGTGGCGTTGCGCGGCGCTCCCAGGATCAGGGCCGCTTCACCGAAGTAATCGCCCGGCTTGCGCTCGGCGATCACGATCTCGCTGCCGCCCGGGCGCTGGTACAGCACCTCGCACACCCCATCCAGGACGACATAGAAGCAGTCCCCGGGCTGCCCCTGGCGGAAGACCTGGGCGCCGGGCGGCAGCGCCGCCGGCTCCACCTCAGCGGCAATTTCCATGATCGCGTCCCGGCTTAACTGGTGCAGCGCCTTGACCAGGAACTCGTCCACCACCAGCCCATCCGAAATGATCACTGTGCGGTCCACCCGGCGGGCGAAATCATCGTCGTGGGTGACCATCAAAACCGTCTTGCCCTCATCCACCAGCGAGCGGAACAGCCGGAAGACTTCCTCGGCCATGCTCGAGTCGAGGTTGCCGGTGGGCTCGTCGGCGATCAGCAGGGGCGGGTCATTCGCCAGGGCGCGGGCGATCGCCACCCGCTGCTGCTGCCCGCCGGATAACGCCCCAGGCAGCTTGAGAGCCTGTGTTTCCAGGCCCACTTTTTCCAGCAGACGGCCGGCATGGGTGCGCCACTCTTTTTTCGGCCGGCTACCGGTGATCTCCAGCGGCAGCATGATGTTTTCGAGCACGGTCAGGGTGGGCATCAGCTGGAAAAACTGGAACACGATTCCCATGCTGCGCCCGCGCCAGCGGGCCATCTGTTTTTCATTCAAATCCTGCAGGTGGGTATCACCCACCCGGATCGAGCCGCTGGTGGGAAAATCGATCCCGCTCAGACAGTTGATAAAGGTCGATTTTCCGCTGCCCGATTTCCCGATCACGGCGACCATCTCGCCCAGTTCAAAACAGATGTCGATGCCTCGCAGAGCGGCAAATTCTCCCGCCGGTGTGTGGAAAGTCTTCTTTAACCCCTTGATTTCGATGTATGCGCTCATTGGATTACCCTGGATGCCTGGATCGGGTGGATAGGGTCACCGGCGCGGCGCCGGCGGGTAAGCAAAAGGGCTGTCTTGATGGTTATTCAAGACAGCCCTTTTCAAATCAAATACGTCTGGGGTTTACCAGTCGGAACGACCGCCGCGATTGCCGCCCGGCTTGCTGCGGTTGCGGTCACCACCGCCACCGTAACCACCGCGACCGCCGCCGCCGCCACCGTAACCGCCGCCGCCGCCACCGTAACCGCCGCCGCCGCCGCCATAACCACCGCGACCGCCGCCATAACCGCCGCCGCCGCCGCTGCGTTCTTCCTTCGGACGGGCAACGTTCACGGTCAGCGCCCGGCCGCTAACCTCGCGGCCGTTGAACATGCTGATGGCCTTCTCGGCCTCTTCCTGGCTCGACATCTCGACGAAGCCGAAGCCCTTCGAGCGCCCGGTATCACGGTCCTTGACGATCTGAACCGACTTCACAGTGCCTGCCTGGCCGAACATGGCTTCCAAGTCACCTTCGCTGGTGGCATAGGGCAGGTTTCCAACGTACAGTTTGCTTTCCATTGCTTCTCCTGGATGGAAGGCCGGGTCTTGTTTCCCAGCCGCTGGCTAATCTCTGCCCACGATCCAATCGATGAGGCAGGTTGACGATCTATGCATGACCATGGCGATCCAATTTTATCCAGGGGCGAAGCGCAAGAAAACCGCTGCGTTTATTGCCAGCCTGCCGGTTCCACGTATCAGACATATCACTAAATATTGTAACATAACCTGCGCAATCGGCGCCTATGCTTTAACGAAATTCGGTACGATCACCGGTCGCGACTGCGTCTTGGCAAAGAAGAAATCTTCCAGCGTCTCTTGAACGTTCTCCAGCTGGTTGGCTTGCTTGCGTTTGCCCACCTGGCGCAAGCCGCGCTTGATCTCAGCCCGCGCTGCCTGCATCAATGCTTCCGCCTCGCCGGCGTCAACAAAGCCGTGGGTCAGGAAGCGCAGCTCGCCGGCCAGCTGGCGCTGCTGGTTGATCGGTACGTTCACCACCACCAGCCCATCCTGGGCCAGGCGCTCGCGCTGCTGCATCACGCTGGGGCCAACCTCGCCCACCAGCGCGCCGTCGACGTACACATCCTCGGCCGGAACGCTCTCTTCCAGCCAGGCTGATTGTCCATCGGTGACCCAGCAGGCGCCGTTCTGCAGCACGAAGATCCGCTCCGCCGGCAGGCCGGTCTCGCGGGCCAGGCGGGCGTGCAGGTGCAGGTGGCGCAGCTCGCCATGCACCGGGATCAGGAAGCGCGGCCGGACGGCCTCCAGCATGGCGCGCAGCTCATCCCGGCTGGCGTGGCCCGAGACGTGCACATCGGCCAGCCGGCCGTAGATTACATTGGCGCCGCGCGCAAACAGGTGGTTGAGCATGCGGCCTACGTCTTCCTCGTTGCCCGGGATGATCCCGCCGGAGACGATGATCGTATCGCCGGCTTTCACCTGCACCTGTTTGTGCCGGCCGAGGGCCATCAGGTTCAGCGCCGAGCGCGGCTCGCCCTGTGAGCCGGTGGACAGAATCACCAGCTGCTCGTCGGGGATCGGCTTGCGGATGTCGACCAGCAGCCCCTTGGGGATTTCCAGGTAGCCCAGGCTGCTCGCCAGGGTCACATTCTGCTCCAGGCTGCGGCCTGCCAGCGCCACCTTGCGGCCATACTTGTGCGCCAGGTGCAGGATCTCCTGCAGGCGTGCCAGCACGGTGGAGAAGGTGGCGATGATGATGCGATCACGCGGGGCCTGGGCGAACAGCCCATCCAGCGTTTCAACCACCACCTGCTCGGTGGGGGTGCGCCCGGGGCGGTCGGCGTTGGTGCTGTCACCCAGCATCGCCAGCACGCCGCGCGGGGTCAGCTGGTGCAGCCGCTGCAGGTCGGTGATGCAGCCGTCCAGCGGTGTCTGGTCCAGCTTGTAATCGCCGGTGTGGACCACTGCCCCCACCGGGGTGTCGATCACCAGGCCGACGGCGGCGGGGATCGAGTGCGCCACGGAGAACGGGCTGACCCGGAAGGCCCCCAGCTGCACGGTCTGCCGGTCGTCGATCACCTGCAGGTTGGCGTACTGGCTGACGCCCATCTCCTCCAGCCGCGACTGCAGCATGCCGATCGTCAGCGCGGTGCCATATACCGGCACGCCGCCGGGCAGGTGCAGGCGCTGCAGCAGGTACGGCATCCCGCCGATGTGATCCTGGTGCCCGTGGGTCAGCACGATGCCGCGCAGCATGCCCG
>JBJSYW010000410.1:0-3889 GCA_046089985.1 Chloroflexota bacterium | reverse complement strand
ACAGATAGCTCCTGGCGTACCTCCCGGTTGGGGAGACACTCCGGACTCTCAACTCCGGCACGGCCCCAACATTACCAGGGGCCTGCCTGTTTATCGTGCATGTATTATAGCATTTTTGTTCGGGGTTTTCAACGTGGCCGGCGGCGCTTGCGATTTCGCTGGAGCGATTTTACCAGACGTTCCAGCGCTTCCACCCCAGGCTCCCAGGCCCTGGATCCTCCACATACGCTGCAGTGAACCACTGCCCACCCGCTAAGTTGGGCCACGATGCGCGGCCCATCGGCCGGTAAACTGCTGACCGCATTGGCAAACACCAGCAGGTTAGCGCCATTGTTGCACCGCTGCACGATGCCCAGGATATGACCGCGGCCGCAGCGCCAGGGCTGCTCAGGGCGATCAACGGTGTACTCGGCCGGGGTCTCGCTCATCATGTCTTCTCCAGATGGACCAGCTTATCGTGGATGCACATCCAGCGCCGGCGGTGCGCTGCATTATAGTCGCTGATGATGGCCATAACGGTCAGCTCGTTGATATGGCGCTGGGTCAGGGCGATCAGCATATTCAGTTCCTCCGCAGTCAGCGTTCCGGGCTGGGGCGGCTCCCACCAGGAAGCTCTGGTGGGAGCGCTCGCACGATCATGGTAATGCTTACTCACTCTTTGCCTTTCCCATTACTGTACCTCCTCCAATGCTGGTGTGCTTTGAGTGATCCGGGGCAGCGGCTCCAGGCCGCATTCATCCAGCAGGTGGTTCATACTGTTGTAAACCTGATCCAGGTTTTCGATCTGCTGGTCCTCCGGCCGCCTGCGTAATGCAATCATATGGGCCAGGATGAGCGCCAGCTCCTCAATGCTGGGGCCGGCGTGCAGGTTAGAGCACCGGGTCGGAGTGGGCTACCTCGGCCGGCACGTTCACCAGCCGGCCCACCGGAGTCTGCATCAGGCCGTTGGACAGGATGTCCATCGCCAGCTCTTTGACGGTCTCGTTGGCCGGCTCAGCCTGGCGCGTCTGCCAGGGGTTATCCTGAATTCGATCAAGCGGTACGGTGATGATCATGCGGCGACCTGGCTGACCGGGCGCACCGTCAGGCCGGCCTGGCTGGGCACAACCCGAAACTCACCCTTGGTGATATGCCGGACCACGTCGCCGGGCTTCAGGTTCCCAGAGCGCAGGGCGCCGCGCAGGTTCACCGCCACCTGGCCGTGCGGCAGCATCCACTTGAACCCCTGCACCGGTTCATCACTCAGCGGGATCAGCGGCGCAGCTTCCGGTTCGGGCACAGCCTCGGCCTGAAGAACGGGTTCGCCCGCCTGGAGTTGAAGCTGTTCAGGCTGCTCCTCGGCCGGCTGTTCCCGGGCAGCGGCCTTCTTACGCGCCCGCCAGGCCCGGCCGTAGCAGATCGACGAGCAGTATTTTGCACGCCGGTTACCGGGCAGGAACGCTGCGCCACAGACGATGCACTCCGCCACCGGTTGTGCTTCCTGCACCGCCTCCGGGCTGCGCTCGTCTTCCGGCTCCGGCGTGTCCGGCGCTTCGGCAAACGAGGCAGCCGGCGCCGAGGTGGGCTCCGGCAGTTCAGGGGTGCTGCTGCCGGCCGGTTCCGGCGCGGCGCTGGTTTCGTCGACGAGGTTGCCGAAGATCGCTGTGTCGTCCAGGTCCAGGACGCTGATCAGGGCATTGGCCAGCTGATCGGACTGGGTGTGGAGGCGCAGCATCTCGTCGATCACGACCGGTGAGCCGTGATAATCGGCCATCGCCTGAACCAGGTTCATGGTTTCCAGGTATTTGTTCTCTGGAATGCGTACGTCGATCACATAGTTGGTAGTCACGGGAAGCTCCTACGGATTGATTTCTTGGGCGGTTTGTCCCGGCAGGTAGCCGGCAAGGTCTTTTGCCACGCTGGCCTTCACCCCCGGTTGGAAGGTCACGAAGCCCAGCGGGGCGGTTTTCTGTATGGCCCGGGCGTGCTGCTCGAACATCTTCCAATCGATCGAGACTTTCACTGCCTGGGGCAGGTTCTGCCGGATCCAACTGCCGGCTTCGACCGCGTCGTACTGCAGGTCCTGGGTCTCTTTGACGGTCACTGCCGTGTGCGGGTGTTTATCGCCGGTGACCCGGCACAGGTGCTCGGCGATCTTCACCAACTGCCTGTAGACCAGCATTTCGCTCACTTCGGCTTCGTCGGCCTGGTCGCAGCAGGCCCGATACACCGGGTCCGCTTCCAGGCGGGCGCGCTGCTCCCGGATCCCGCTGCGGGCGCTTTCGAGCGCCAGACGGTGCCCGGCCAGCTCGGCCACCAGCCTGGGCAGGGCGTCAGACAGAGCGCCGGTCTGCCGGTCCAACCAGCTCATCAGGGTTTCCAGGGCTTGCGAGCGCTGTTCCATGCGCTGGTCACCCAGCGCATGGAAGGCATCGTTGTCCAGCGTTTCTGCCCGGCGGTGGGTTGCGTGGCTGCCCGCTCCTGGCCCCAGGGGTAGCGCTCGCACAGGAATTTTAGTACCAGGTTCGGCCGGCCGGCCCAAGCCTGCGCCTGGTCCAGGTCCAGCAGCAGCCAGTGTTCGGCCACGTCATCCGATAAGCCAAGCTCAAACCCGCTCAGGAAATATTCCACGGTCGGGTGGTGGACGTAGGCCTGGAAGGCTTCCCAGTTGCAGTCACCGGAGTAACAGCCGTCATTGGCCACGGCTTCTTCGCCGGCAGGCTCCCAGTACAACGCCAGGTAGCGTGCGCCGGCTGCGGTATACCCCAGCGCCGGGCACAGGATGTCACGCGGCGGTACGGGGATGGTCAGGGGGATCAGGTCGTTGGATTGCATCGGGTTTCCTTTCGTTGGGTCAAGCATGCGGGAAATTGAGGATGGCGAATACGCCAAAGGCTTCGATTGCGGCCCGGTCGTAGGCCCGGGCGGCGTCTTCGGGTTTCTCAAAGCTGCCCAGGTAGCGCTGCTGGATGAAGACCTGGTACGGCCGGGAGCATTTCGGGTAGTACACCACGCCCCGGTAGGCGATATTGCGGCGCTGCGGCACACGCCGGTTGGCGCTGTTCTCGGTTGGGCTGGCCAGGCGCAGGTTCTCACGCCGGTTGTCCAGCCCATTGCCGTTGGCGTGATCCACCAGCAGGTTCCCGGGGGCGTTCATGATCTGCCGGTGCATAAAGATCTTCGAGCGCCGGCCGTGGCGCTTGGGCAGCCAACGGGCGGCGTAGCCGTCGCTCTCCCGGTTGGGGAACCAGCTCCACTTGTACTGGCTCAGCTCGGGGTAGTCGGCGTCATCGACAAGCGCCGAATAACCACGCGTCAGGTGGATCAGGCGTGTCATGGCTGCGCCTGGGCGGTCAGTTGGGCGCGGAACTGCTCTGCGCCATAGGTGGCGGTCACGTCTGCCGGCTGTGGGTCGCCCCCACCGCCCGGCAGGCAGCCGGCCAGCAGCACGGTCAGGATCAGCATGGCCAGGGCGATGCGGCGGGTCATTTCGAGCCTCCGAACAGGACCAGCCCCAGGATGCAGAAGACGGCGATCGCCGCCGGCATGGCGGCCCGGTCGGTTGCAAACACGGCCATTGCGAGAATGCCGGCGATTACGGCGACGGCGACCATGCAGATCAGTGTGATGGTGTATCCCAGTCCTTCGGTCATTGGTTCCTCCGTGGGTGTGCTGAGCGCTTGCTCCTCCCCTTGGCCCGGCGGCGGCAGCCCTACCACCGCCGGGCGCTTGAAAGGAGAAGAAGAAATGGGCGATTAGAGACCGGGCAGGTTCTGCTGCCCCTGGTTGGCGATGGCGGCCCGGTAAACCGCCTGGATCTCCCGGGCGATGATCGGGCTGAGCTGGTATTCACCGCCGGTGTCGCGCACCGGGGCGATCCAGTCGTTGATGCTGGCCAGCACCAGGCCGT
>JBJSYW010000409.1:0-9073 GCA_046089985.1 Chloroflexota bacterium | reverse complement strand
CGGGCATGATGCAGGCGGCGCTGGAGTGGCTGGGCCGCGACCTGGGCGCAACTGTGGTGGACGGGACGCTGCGCACTTTCAACGACGAATTCCCGCCCCTGCCGGTCTATCGCGGCGAGCAGACCGTCGATGAATACCTGGCCTCCGCCTCGTCCGACCTGGATGGGGTGGTGCTGCCCAACCGCCAGATCAGCCTGGAGGAGATGCTGATGCTGTGGCTGGCCAACCAGAACCCGGCTTTCCGCCCGTTCCAGGAGCTGTTCGACGACCAGCGCCTGCGCGAGCTGACCGCCTATCCGGAGGTCATCCCCAGCCTGTACCGCTTCTTCGATACCCAACCGCGCTTCATGGGCAGCGATGTCAACTTCCTGGAACTGCTGCAGGCCCACATCCGCGCTGCGCCGGGCTCGCTGCTCGACCAGCTGCGCTACCTGGCGCGCGAATATGCGGAACTGCTCAGCGGGCTGGATCTGCGCGTGCTGACCGGGCTGGACATGGTCAAGGAAGAGCAGAAGCCGGTCTTCCCGTTCGACCCAAACTGGATGCCCCCGGTGGCCGATTTCTCCGGCGTGGAGTACGAAGAGCCGGAGCGCTTCAGCCCTGACCGGGACTGGATGCCCAACCTGGTGCTGCTGGCCAAAAACACCTATGTCTGGCTCGACCAGCTTTCGCGCAAGTACCAGCGCGCCATCGTCCACCTGGACCAGGTGCCCGATGAAGAACTGCTGGCGATGCGCCGTTCGGGCATCACCGGGCTGTGGCTGATCGGCCTGTGGGAGCGCAGCACGGCCTCGCAGCGGATCAAGCAGATGCGCGGCAACGCCGACGCGGTGGCATCGGCCTACTCGCTGTTCAGCTATGACATCGCCGCCGACCTGGGCGGCGAGGCCGCCTACCAGGCGCTGAAAAGCCAGGCCTGGCGTTTGGGCATCCGCATGGCCTCGGACATGGTGCCCAACCACATGGGCATCGACTCGCGTTGGGTGATCGAGCACCCGGATTGGTTCATCCAGCTGCCCTACAGTCCCTTCCCGTCGTATACCTTCAACGGCGCCGACCTGAGCTGGGACAGCCGGGTGGGCATCTTCCTGGAGGACCATTACTTCAATAATACCGACGCAGCGGTGGTCTTCAAGCGGGTGGACAAGTGGACCGGCGAGGAGCGCTACGTCTATCACGGCAACGACGGCACCAGCATGCCCTGGAACGACACCGCCCAGCTGAACTACCTGATCCCGGAAGTGCGCGAGGCGGTGATCCAGACCATCCTGCACGTGGCGCGCAAATCGCCGGTGATCCGCTTTGACGCCGCCATGACCCTGGCGAAGAAGCATTTCCACCGCCTGTGGTACCCCGAGCCGGGCAGCGGCGGCGATATTGCCAGCCGGGCCGAGCATGGTATGACCAAAGCCCAATTCGACGAAGTCTTCCCGGAGGAGTTCTGGCGCATGGTGGTGGACCGCGTGGCCCAGGAAGCGCCGGATACGCTGCTGCTGGCTGAAGCCTTCTGGCTGATGGAAGGCTACTTTGTGCGCACGCTGGGCATGCACCGCGTCTATAACAGCGCGTTTATGAATATGCTGCGCGATGAGAAGAACGCCGAGTACCGCAGCGCGATCAAGAACACGATGGAGTTCGACCCGGAGATTCTGAAGCGTTATGTGAACTTCATGAACAACCCGGACGAGAAGACCGCCGTCGAGCAGTTTGGCAAGCAGGAGAAGTATTTTGGGGTGTGTGTGCTGCTTTCCACCCTGCCCGGCCTGCCGATGATCGGTCACGGGCAGATCGAGGGCTTCGCCGAGAAGTATGGGATGGAGTTCCGCTACCCGAAATGGCACGAAACCCCCGACGCAGACCTGGTGGCGCGCCACGAGCGCGAGGTCTTCCCGCTGCTGCGCAAGCGCTACCTGTTCGCAGGGGCGCAGGATTTCCTGCTGTACGATTTCTATCACCCGGATGGGTACGTCGATGAGAACGTCTACGCCTACTCGAACCGGGCCGGCAGCGAAGCTGGGCTGGTGCTGTACCACAACCGCTTTGGCGACACGCGCGGCTGGATCCGCGTCTCGGCTGCCTACGCAGTCAAGACTGCCGGCGGCGATGAGAAAGCCCTGGAGCAGCGCACGCTGGACAGCGGGCTGGGGCTGGACCCGGCGCTTGGCGAGTTCACTATCTTCCGCGAGCACATCAGCGGGTTGGAATACCTGCTGCCCACGCATGACCTGGTTGAAAAAGGCATGTACATCGAGTTGGGCGCTTACCAGTACCAGGTCTTCATGGGCTTCCGCCAGGTGAGCGACCCGGACGGCAAGTATGCCTGGCTGGCGGGCGAGCTGCGCGGGCGGGGAGTGCCCAATGTGGACGACGCCCTGCGTGAGATGGTGCTGCGCCCGCTGCTGCTGCCGCTGCGTGAGCTGGTCAACCCGGGGATGCTGGATTGGCTGATCCAGAACCGCCTGGACGCAGAGAACTTCGAGCCGTTGAAGTACAATATGGCGGTGCAGGAGGCGGCCCACAAGCTGACCGCGCTGCTGGAAACGGCGCAGCAGTTTGTGCAGCCGGCTGAGCCGGCGGGTGAGCTTAACCCGGCGGGCGAGCCGGCCGCGGCAGATGAGCCGGCTGAGCCGGCTGCGCCCGATGAAGCTGCGCCGGCTGTGCCGGATCCTGCCGTGCTGGACGGCTCCGCCCAGACGGCGCTGGCGCATGCCGCCCAGGCCGAGTCGCCGGCGCTGGTGAAGCAGGAAGTCGCAGCGGCGGATGCAGCCGGCGAAGCGGAGGCCGCGGCCGCGCCGGCTGCGGCGCTGACCCCGGCTGCGCTGGCGGCGCAGATCGTGAAGGAGATCGAAGCGGCGCTGCGCCTCTCAGCGCTGCAGCGCGACCTGGAAGCGCGTCCACTGGAATATCAGCTGGCGGTCAAGTATCTGCTGGCGGGGCCGGTGGGGCAGGCCGCGCTGGCGCAGGGTGAGCCGGCGGTGTGGGGGCCGCTGCTGGTCAGCCTGGCAGCCAACCGCCTGGGCTGGATCGGCGGCGCGCCGGATGCGGCTGCAGACCCGGCCCGCTTGAGCGCGCAGCGTGTGGAAGACTGGCTGGTGGGCAAGACGCTGACCGGCGCGCTGTTGGATCTGCAGGTGGAGCGCAGCACTGCCGCCCGCTCGGCGGCGCTGCTGCAGGTGCTGGCGGCCCAGCAAGGCTGGCTGGATGAATTGAAACTGCCCGCCCGCAGCGCCGATCAACTGATCGCCGGCTGGCTGGACAGTGAGGCGGGGCGGCGCTTCCTGGCGGTCAACATGCACCAGGGCAGCGAGTGGTTTAATAAAGAGGCCTACGAAGCGCTGGTGTGGTGGACGGCAGCGCAGGCTCTGGTGCGGCTGGCAGCACAGGCGCTTGACCCGGACGCGCTGCACCAGAAGGCGCGCCTGGTCTACCAGGTCAGCCTGCTGCTGTTGAGCGCCGCGCAGCGCTCCGGCTACCGGGTGGACCGGCTGCTCAGTTAGCCCGGCAGGCGGCGAAGACCTGCTCGGCGCGCAGCCCGCTTAGCTGGCTGGCGACGCCGGCCAGGCTGCGTTCAAAGGCGGGGGCCAGGTCATCGGCCCCCGCCGCACGCGCCAGCTGGATGGCGCGCGCCGCGTAGGCCAGGTTGTTCTTTGGCTCGATGCGGTCGAAATCCTCGAAGAACCAACCGCAGGAGGTGAACATACGCTGGCGCTCGCGCTGCGCTTCCAGCCAGCTGCCGATCTGGACCAGCTTGGGGCTGGTCAGGGTGCGCTGGGTGTGCTCAGCCAGCAGCTGGTTGAGGGTCATCCGGCCGAGCATGACGTGGATGTAGTGGTGGCGCAGCAGCCAGGGGTCGTTCACCAGCGGCTGCAGGGCCGCGAAGTACTGCTCGTCCAGGGCCTGGGCCAGCCCATGCACCGCCTGCCACAGGCGCACCTTCCACTGCGGGTCGGGCGGAGTGCAGGGGCAGGCGCCGGTCCAGCGGCCCACGCCGTGATGGCAGCTCCAGGAGGTGGCCTCGCGGATGCCGACCTGCTGGCGGGCGGGATGCTGTTGCAGCCACAGCGCCGGGTAGGTGGGCTGCAGGTCGCGGCTGCTGGCGGCGCCGTCCACCAGGCGCGCCAGGAAGCGGTCGCGCAGCTGCTGGTGGTGCCCGTACAGCTCGCCGTCTGAGGCCAGCAGCACCAGCTGCGGCTCGCCGCGGCGCTGCTTTTCGGGGTTGAAGCGCGGCTGCAGGTTGTGCTGAACGAAATGATCGGCGTTGATCGTCACGCCGGGGTCGAAGCTGATCAGCCCGCTCAACTCGCGCTGGTAGAAAAAGACGCTGATCTCCCGCCCGCCGGGCAGCGGAACGCTGTACGGCTCGGTTGCGTCGATCTCCCGGTTGGCCTGCCAGGGGGCCAGGATGGTGAACTGCAGCCCCAGGCGGGCCAGCACTTCAAGCGTCTCCAGATCGACGGCGGTTTCCGGCAGCCACAGGCCCTGCGGGCGGCGGCCGAAATGGGCTTCAAAATCGGCGATGCCCCAGTAGACCTGGGTCAGCTTGTCTTGCAGGCTGCCCAGCGGCAGGATGGTGTGGTTGTAGGCTTGCGCCAGCGCGTTGCCCACCCCAAAGCGGGTGGTGTTGGCCCGGTCCTGGGCGACGATCCTGGCGGCGGTGTCTGGGTGATACGCGTTCAGCCAGCTGAACAGGGTCGGGCCGATGTTGAAGCTGATGCGGGCGAAGTTTTGCAGCTCGGCGTTAGGCAGGTAGCACTCGCTGTGGATGCGTTCATTCCAATTGTGGAACGGCGCGGCGCTGGGTTCAAGCGGGATGCGCCCGCTGGTGGGGTCTTCGCGGGGTGGTTGGTAGAAATGTCCGTGGACGCTGAAGGCTGAAAGGCCCATCCATGCTCCAATTGAGTAGCGGGGTGATGGCAAACCGCCGCAGGGGGGCTGCCGGCTGACCGGTCCGATTATACTTGGAATTAATGCCGCCGGCAATTACACTAAATTAATGTCTCGCAATAATCGTTGTCTGGCAGGCGGAATGGGGAGAAAACGGCTGCCGGTGGAGAAATGGGTTAAAATAAGCGGGAAATCGAGCGTATCTCAATAGTGCATCTGAATAGAGGGTAACGATGAAAACACGAGCGATTATTCTAGCCGGGGGTGAAGGCTCACGTTTGGGCGTCTTGACGGCCAAGCGTACCAAGCCGGCGGTTCCATTTGCCGGTAAGTATCGGATTATGGACTTCACGCTGTCCAACTGTGTCAACTCGGGGTTGTTTGACGTGATGATTTTGGCCCAGTACCGCCCACACTCGCTGATCGAGCATATCGGCTCGGGTGTGCCGTGGGACCTGGACCGCAACTTTACCGGTGGGGTGAGCGTGCTGACCCCCTATAAGGCGCGCGGCAGTTCCGATTGGTACATGGGCACCGCCGACGCCGTGCAGCAGAACTTCCTGTTCATCAAGCGCGGCGCGCCGGACCTGATCCTGATCCTATCGGGCGACCACATCTACCGCATGGACTACAGCGCCCTGGTCGACTATCACACCAGCCGGCAGGCCGACCTGACCATTGCTGCCATCCGCATCCCGATCTCGGAAGGCTCGCGCTTTGGCATCCTGGGGGTGGATGGAGACAACCGGGTTACCTCGTTCGTCGAGAAGCCCGCCAACCCACCCTCAGACCTGGCGAACATGGGCGTGTACCTGTTCAACACCACCCTGCTGGACAAGGCGCTGTGGGAAGACCACATGCACGCCGAGTCATCGCACGATTTCGGCAAGGATATTATCCCCAAGCTGGTGGGCGAGGGCAAGCGCGTCTTTGCCTACCCGTTCGAGCAGTACTGGGTCGATGTGGGCACGATCACCTCGTACTGGCAGGCCCACATGGACCTGCTGGTCAACCCGCCGCCGCTGGACCTGAACGACCGCTCGTGGATTGTGCACACCCGCACCGAAGAGCGGCCCCCGGTGCGCCTGTCCAGCGGTGCGGTGGTGATCGACAGCATGATCGCCGACGGCTGCGTGATCGCCCCCGGGGCGCGCATCGAGCGCAGCGTGCTCTCGCCCGGCGTGCGGGTCGACTCTGGGGCGGTGATCTACGAGTCGGTGGTGCTGACCGATGTGACCGTGCATGCCAACGCTACCATTGAGCATGCCATCATCGACAAGAAAGCCATCATCGGCGAGAGCGCTCGCATCGGCGCTCGCCTCGCCGGGCTGGAGCCGAAGATCACCATGCTGGGCAAACACAGCCGCATCCCGCCGGGGATGGTGGTCGAGCCGGGCGCGATGATCGGCCCGGACGTTAACGAGAAAGACTATGTCGCCCAGGTGGTACGCGCGAGCGATTACATCCAAACCAAACGCCTGCCCTACGAGGTCTAAAGTATGAATTTTCCGCGTTCTTCTGGCATCCTGCTGCACCCCACCAGCCTGCCCGGTCCCTACGGCATCGGCGATATCGGCCCGCAGGCCATCCAGTGGCTGGATTTCCTGGTCGGCGCCGGCTGCTCGCTGTGGCAGGTGCTGCCGCTGGGGCCGACCGGTTACGGCGATTCGCCCTACCAGTGTTTTTCGGCCTTTGCCGGCAACCCATATCTGATCAGCCCGGAACTGCTGCTGAAAGACGGGCTGCTGCGCGCCGCCGACCTGAGCGACGTACCGGCCTTCCCCCAAGACAAGGTGGAGTATGGGCAGGTGATCCCGTGGAAGACGGCCCTGCTCGACACGGCGTTCACCCGTTTCTGCGCCTCCGCCCGCCCGCAGCTGCGCCAGGCAATGGCGCAGTTTAAGCAGCAGAACGCTGCCTGGCTGGACGACTATGGGCTGTACATGGCGTTGAAGGAAGCCCACGCCCACCGCCCGTGGACCACCTGGGAGCCGGCGCTGCGCGACCGCGACCCGCAGGCCCTGGCCCAGGCTCGCCAGGAGCATTCCGAGGCGGTGGAGCGGGTGATCTTCCGCCAGTTCGTCTTCTTCCGCCAGTGGGCGCAGGTGCGTGAGGCAGCCCGCAAGCGCGGCGTCACACTGATCGGCGATATCCCGATCTTTGTGGCCCATGACAGCGCCGACGTCTGGTCGCACCGCGAGCTGTTCTACCTGGATGAGACCGGTCAGCCGCTGGTGGTGGCAGGCGTGCCGCCGGATTACTACTCGCGCACCGGTCAGCGCTGGGGCAACCCGCTCTACCGCTGGGAAGTGCACCAGCAGAGCGGCTATGCCTGGTGGCTGGAGCGCATCCATGCCCAGTTGAAGCTGGTCGACCTGATCCGCATGGACCACTTCCGCGGTTTTGCCGCTTATTGGGAAGTGCCGGGCAAGGCCAAGACCGCCATCCGCGGCCGCTGGGTGCCGGCCCCGGGGATGGATTTCTTCCGCGTGATGCGCGAGCAGCTGGGCGACCTGCCATTCATCGCCGAAGACCTGGGTGTGATCACCCCCGATGTGGTTGAGCTGCGTGACACCTACAACCTGCCCGGGATGAAGGTGCTGCAGTTCGGTTTCAGCTTCGGACCCAAGGACCCCTTCCTGCCGCACAACGTCCCGCAGCACTCGGTGATGTACACCGGTACGCACGACAACGACACTTCACGCGGCTGGTACGAGCGTGTGCCGGATAACGAGAAGGACTTCTGCCGGCGCTACCTGGCGCGTGACGGTCACGATATCTCGTGGGATATGATCCGCGCCGTGTGGGGCGCGGTATCGGCCTACGCGCTGGCCCCGATGCAGGATCTGCTGGGGCTGGGCAACGAAGCGCGCATGAACTACCCTGGCAACCCGAGCGGCAACTGGCAGTGGCGCATGACCGCAGCCGACCAGAACGAGCTGGTGCGGGCGCGCATGCACGAGTTCAACTTCCTGTACAACCGTCTGCCCGAGAAACCCAAAGCTGCCCGGGCAGCCAAACCAAAAGCCTGACAACGCCACCGGGGTGCGGCCCCTGCAAACAGGGAACCGCACCCCGGTTCGTTTAATCAGCTCAAGACGCCCGGCGCTCAGTTCAGCGCATCTAACTGGGCCTGCAGCTTGGCGGCCGTTTCCTGGTAGCCGGCCAGCTTGTCGCGCTCTTTCTGAACCACCGCCGCGGGGGCCTTCTCGGCGAACGACGAGCCGAGCAGTGTTTCCAGGCGGGCCACCTGGGCGCGGGTTTCAGACAGATCCTTCTCCAGCCGGGCGCGCTCCTCGCCGGCGTCCACCATCCCGGCCAATGGCAGGAAGATCTCCACCGGGCCGACCACCAGGGCGATATGCCCCTCCGGCTTGCCGTCGATTTGCTCCAGCACCTGCAGCCGGTCGGCCTGCAGCCCCGCCAGGGCGGCCAGCGTGGCGGACTGCTCACGCAGCACCCGGGCCGCCGATGATGAGACCAGCAGGGCCGGGATGCGCTGCCCGGGTTTGACGTTCTTCTCCGAGCGCAGGTTGCGCACCTCGCGCACGATCGACTGCACCAGGGTGAAGTCGGCCAGCTTGGCGGCCTCCCAGCCCTCTTCGGGGCGTGGCTCGGGCCAGGCGGCCACGATCAGCGCTTCCGGCCAATCCTGCGCCAGCCCCGCTAGCGGCGACTGCAGCACCGCCTTGCGCAGATGCCCCCACAGCTCTTCGGTGATAAAGGGCGTGAAGGGGTGCAGCAGGCGCAGCGTGGTGTCCAGGATGCGCACCAGGTAGGCGGCGGTGTCCAGTGCCCGCGCCCCGCCCTGGTTCATCTGCAGCTTGGCGATCTCCACGTACCAGTCGGCGAAATCGCCCCAGAAGAATTCATAGATCTGCCGCCCGGCTTCGCCGTACTGGAAGGTAGCGAACAGCCGCTCGACGTCGCGCACCACCTGCTGCAGGCGGGCCCAGATCCACGAGTCGGCCAGCGAGTAGCGCTCGCCGCCCGGTGCGTCTGCTCCGGCTGCGGCGTCGCCGGCTGCCGCCGCCGCCAGCTGCTCGGAGGTGATCGTCGAGAGCACGAAGCGCGTGGCGTTCCACAGCTTGTTGGCGAAGTTGCGGTTGGCCTCCACCTTCTTCACCGACAGGTTCATATCGTTGCCGGGGGTCGAGCCAACCAGCAGCGTGAAGCGCAGCGCGTCGGT
>JBJSYW010000408.1:0-4076 GCA_046089985.1 Chloroflexota bacterium | reverse complement strand
GGTCGCCGGTGGCCTGGAAGGCCGCCGCCTCGCCGGCGATGGGTTCAAATTCTGCCCCGGGCGGGCCTTCATTGGCGTATAAATCGCCCTCCCGGTCCAGGTAGATGATGCGGCTGTCAATCACCTGCAGCGCCTTCGCCTGGCGCGCCAGCGCCTGCCAGGGCTGGTCCAGCGCGCCTTGTTTGATCCACAGCTCGCCGCGCCCGCTGATGTAGCCCAGGCGCTGGGCGGCGAGCGAATAAGCCACGATCCAGCCGGTGTCTTGCTCGGCCCAACTCCCTTCGGGCCAGCCCTGGCGCACGAACAGCCGGCGCCGGCTGTCCAGGTAGGCCAGGCGGCTGCCGGCGGCTTGCACTTCCTGCACCCCCTCGGCGGCTGCGCCCCAGCCGGGGCCCGCGCCGCCTGGCGGCGAGAGCGCTCCGTCCACCACGAACAACCGCCCGGCGCCGTCCACCACCACCAGCCGCTCGCCCCACATCAGCAGCTGCTGCACCCCGCCGGATAGCAGCCCGGGCGGCGCGGGCAGCGGCTGCGGCGCTTCAGCGCCGCGCTGCAGGTATACCTGCCCGTCCGGGGCGGCATAGGCCAGGCTGCGCTGCTCGGCCGGCAGATCGGGGCACAGCGCCGGGTCCAGCCACAGGCAGCCCAGCCAGGGCGGGGCGTCTGCGCCCCACGGGTTGGTGTAGTTGGCCGGGCTGCGCTGCTTGTGGCCCACCTCGAAGTGCAGGTGCGAATTGATCCCCAGGTCGTAGATTGCGCCGAGCGGCTGGCCCTGCTGCACTGCCAGCCCGGGCTGGTCCAGCGCCGGGTCGGGCTGCAGGTGCATATAAGTGGTGTACCAGGGTTGCCCGCCGGCGCAGCCGCCGGCGCCGTCCCATTCCCCGCCCAGGCAGTGGCCCAGCACGAGCATGCTGTTTGAACCCGAATCACGCCACTGCACCACCCGTCCGGCGGCTGCGGCGTAGACCGGCGTGCCGCGCCCGGCCTTGATGTCTGTCCCGGCGTGCCCGCCCACCAGCGGATCGCTGTCGGTGTAGCAGGCCACCATCTCGAACTGGTGCGGGTCGGCCTGGGCCTGGTCCTGCGCTTCGGTCAGGCCGGCGCTGCGCCAGTAGGGCCGCACCGCCGGGTCCGACAGGTAGCCGAACATCGGCGGGCAGGTAAAGCCATCGGCCAGGCCCAGGTAGCGCCAGGTCCACGCGGTGTTGGGGTACTGGCTGATGCGCGCCAGCCCGGTGCTGGGCGGCAGCGGCCAGGCCAGGAAGGCTGGACGGTCGGGCAGGGCCTGGGCGGATGGACCCGGGGCCAGGGTGGGCGCTGCGGCGGAGGAAGCTGCGGCGGAGGGCGCGCCGGTGGAGGCTGTGGGCGTGGCGGGCGGGGGTGCGCCGGTGGGAGTGTCTTCCGGCGGGCTGAGCGGCGTGGGCGCGGCGGCGCTTCCGGCAGCCGGGGTCAAGACCGCCGCCGTACCGGCCAGCTGCGCCTGGCGTGTTTCCACTGCGGCAGACAGCGGCTGCAGTGTGGGCAGCGGTGGGCTGAACGGCAGCTGCCCGGCGCAGGCCGAGAGCAGCGCCACGGCAGCCAGCCAGAAGATGGGATTTGCGCGCCGGTACATAAATAACGACTGAATTCCTTGTTTGAGCGGCAAATTTCGCCTGCTCTTTGGGCGATCTTTCGGTAAAATAATGCTTAGGCCCAAGAAACAGCAGTACGATCAGCGCCATTATAACCTGCTCTGCAGGGGATTGAATCGTGTGCCTACCCACTCAATAAGCATGGATCCTACCTTCTACAAAAATCTGGTTGCCAACTTTCCCACCGGCTGCCTGTATCTGCGTGCCGTGCGCGACCCGGACGGGCGCATCTGTGATTACCAGCTGGCTGAGATGAACCAGGCCTTTGAACTGATCACCGGACTGACCGCCCAGGCAGCCGGGCGGCGCGCCTCCCAGGTATTTCCCGGTCACGCCGCACCGGGCGTTTGGTGGAGCTGCGTGCTGGATGACGCCGGACAGCCTGCCGCATCGTCGTTTGAACGTGAATTCTACTCGCCCGACAGCGGCTGCTACTTCCGCCTGACCAGCCTTGAGCCCGCAGCAGACGACCTGTTTGTCTTTGCCACCGACATTACCCGCGAGGTCAGCTCGCTGCAGGAGAAGAACGCAATCCTGAGCGTATTGAACGATATCGTGCTGGTTTTAGATGAGGAATTTGTCTTCCTGCAGGTCTTTACCTCGGATGACCGCTTCCTGTTTGTGCCGCGCGAGCAGATTGTGGGGCACAGCCTGCACGAACTTTTTCCACCCGACCTGGCGGCCCAAATCAGCGGCGCGCTGCGCCAGGCTCGCCGCCAGGGCCGCAAGCAGGTCATCACCTATGCCTCGCCGGCGCCGGGGGATGAGCGCTGGTTTCAGGCCGAGCTGCATTACACCGAGGGCGACCAGCTGCGGCGCTATATCGCCAACGTCAGCGATATCACCGATCAGCAGCGCTCCGGGCAGGTGGTGCGGCTGAGCGAGGAGAAGTACCGTTTCATCGCCGAGCACACCTCGGATGTGATCTGGGTATTGAACTTGGGGCAGCGCGGCTACATGTACGTTAGCCAGGCGATTATCCACCAGACCGGCTTCACGCCGGAGGAAATGATCGGGCGATGTATGGATGATTTCCTGACGCCTGAATCAATGGCGACGATGCGGGTGGTGATCAACGCCGGGCTGGACCTGTTGTCTCGCCAGCCGGAGGCGGTGTATCACTCGGTCTACGAGGTGCAGAAGTGCTGTAAAGACGCTGCCCCGATTTGGGTGCAGGACTCGATCAGCTTGCTATACAACGCCCAGCACGAAGTTGAGATCGTGGGGGTTAGCCGCAGCATCGAGGAGCGCAAGCGGGTTGAAGCGCTGGAGCGCTTGAGTTATCACGACCAGCTGACCGGGCTGTATAACCGCAGCTTTTTCGACCAGATCATCGACCCGGCGATGGAACGCTCGGACCGTTACAATGAGCCGCTGTCGATGGCGATCATCGACCTGGACCACTTCAAACAGGTGAATGATACCTATGGTCACCCGGTGGGGGACGAGGTGCTCAAGCAGGTTGCGCAAAGCCTGGGCCGGGCGCTGCGCAGCTCGGATGTGCTGCTGCGCTTTGGCGGGGAAGAGTTCATCGTGCTGATGCCGCAGACCACGCTGGAAGGCGCGCTGTGCGCGAGTGAGAAGGTTCGCCAGGCGGTCGAGCAGACTGTGCATGCCACGGCTGGAGTGTGCACCGCCAGCGTGGGCGTGGCGGAGCGGATGCACTCCGAATCGTTCCAGCGCTGGTACCGACGCATGGACCAGGCGTTGTACCGGGCCAAGCAGGGCGGGCGCAACCAGGTGGTGGCCTCGGACGGCAGCGAAGCGGCTCCATCGGCGTATGTGAACATCGCCTGGCGCAGCGAGTGGAACAGCGGTCACCGCGGCATCGACCGACAGCACCAGGAGCTTGTGCGCGTAGCCAATCGGCTGATCGAGCTGGCGCTGGCTGGGTGCAGCTATGAAGAAACCATGCCCCAGCTGGAAC
This sequence comes from Chloroflexota bacterium, assembly GCA_046089985.1. Classification (GTDB taxonomy): domain Bacteria; phylum Chloroflexota; class Anaerolineae; order Anaerolineales; family UBA4823; genus RBG-16-57-11. The sequence goes on along the minus strand of JBJSYW010000408.1, from coordinate 518 downwards.
TGCTTCTGGAGCATGTCACGCGCCATTTCAGGTATGAAGAGAAGGTCTTGAGCGAGCTTGGCTATCCGGGGGCTGACCGGCACGGTCAGGTGCACAAGGCGCTGCTCGCGCGGGCGTCTTACCTGTATGAAGCCTACCGCCGCAAGGAGATCCGCTCGTCGGCGTTCTTCTCCTTCGTGGTTGATGATGTGATGCTGGGGCACATGCTTGGGGAAGACACGCAGTTCTTCCCCTACACCCGGGGTGAGTAGACGGCGCTGCGGCGCTTGATGCCGCCGCAGCGCTGCCGGCGCGCCGTCTTACACCCGCCGCTCTCGCCGCCAGTACTCAAACCCCATGCGCAGCAGCGCCACGGCTGCCGCGCCCAGCACCGCCTGCCACCAGACCACCTTCAGGTACAGTCCAATTCCGAACAACAGCCCGAAGACCACGATCCCGCCGGCGATATACTCGCTCAGCGGTTTGCTCTTGGGGCCGCGCCCGGCGGGGCGCTTTGAGGGGCTTTTTTCAGCGGATTT
>JBJSYW010000407.1:0-5361 GCA_046089985.1 Chloroflexota bacterium | reverse complement strand
AACACCAGCAGCTTGCCGCTGAAGAAGGTCAGGTACCGCCAGGCGGTGCCATGCACTGCGGCTTTCGCGAACCCGGCCGGCCCCTCGGCGCTGCTCATGCTTTGCGCCCCGGGGCGGCGTCACGCTGCTGCTGCTGAGCCTGGCGAGCAGCCAGGGCCACCTGCAGCGCGGCCAGGCAGGCGCCGACCAGCATCCAGAAGACGTTGGCATAGGCGCTGTTTTTGAAGATGGCGGCGAACAGGTAGCCTGCCAGGCTGATCAGCAGGGCAGAAGCGATCAGGTGGTCGTCGTGTTGGCCGATGGCGGCGAAGACGCGCCGGGCTTGCAGCACACCCCGCAGCACCAGGGCCATCAGCGTGGCGAAGATCAGCGACCCCACCAAACCTTGCTCGGAGATGATCTCCATGTACAGGCTGGCTGGGGAGCGTGGATCGCGGCGGTTGTCCAGGCCGATCTCGCGTGAGTAGTTTTGGTACTGCACATCATAGTTCCCCAGGCCCACGCCCAACAGTGGATTATCCAGGAACATTTCCCAGGCGGCCTTGTTTTCGCTCAACCGGCCGCGGAACGACTGGTCGGTGAGCTGCTCGTTCTGGGTGGGGAAGAACTCGATCAGGGAGTTGATGCGTTCCAGGTAGGTGTTGGGCACGAACTGGAGCAGCGCTACCGCCAGCGCGGCGGTCAGGATCAACGGTAGGAAGCCCGGGCGGCGTTGGATGAACACCAGGCCCAGGGCGAAGATCAGCGTCAGGAAGCCGCCGCGCGAGCAGGTGAAAAAGATCGCCATCACACACACCCCCAGGGCCACGCCGGCGACCAGGCGCAGCCAGGCGCGCCGCTCGTGCCACAGGCGGTCCAGGGCCAGCGGCACGCACACTACCAGCACCTGGGCGTAGGCGTTCGGGTTGGCATATGGGCCGGTCAGGCGGTGGCGGGAGACTGCCCCGGAGACCTGGCTTTCCCAGCCGCCGAACCCGAAGTAGATGTTGTTGAAGGTGCCGGTCAGGTACTGGTATACACTAATGCTGCCCATCAGCAGGCCGGCGGCGATGATACCCCAGGCGATGGCGCGCAGCGATGACGAGTTTTGCACCAGCAGCACCAGGATCACCGCCCCCAGGGCATCCTTGGCGAAATCGATAAAGGTGCTCTGGGCGGCGCTGAAATCGGCGGCGTGCATCAGCGAGAGGAACCAGAAGCCGGCATAGGCGGCCAGGATCACCCCGGCCCGCATCCAGCCGGTGGGCCGTTCGTGGAATAGGACGATGCGGATCAGGATTGCCACCAGCAGCAGCCCGGCCAGCGGTTGGGCCAGCGACGGCAGTCCGTAGTAGGTGATGGCCACATCAGAGACCTGGGTGGTGGTGATGAGCGCAAAGGCCAGGATGCCGATCTCGGGGCGCAGCAGCACCCCGACCAGCAGCAGCGCTAATGGCAGCAGCAGCAGGCTCAGCGCGCCCACCTGGCCCACAGCCAGCGCGGCAAAGAACCCAGCCAGTGCGGCCAACCCGGCGAACAGGATCGCCAGCGAGACCCCTGGCAGACCCGGCGCCTGGGCTGCGGAGCGTTCATACGACCGGTCGGTCTGCATGGCGCGCCTAAGCTCGTCCGCTGATGGTTTCGGCGATGTGCTTGCTGCGCGCCACCCCCAGCGAGCTTTCGGCGCGTTCGATCAACGTGCTGACGTTTTCACCCGGCTGGCTGACTGCCATAGCGGTGAAGGCTTCCATCTGAACGGTATCGCTGGTCTGGCCGAGCATGAATGGTTCGGAAAGCGCCTGGCGCACGCGCTGCATGGTGCGCTCGGCGGCAACTGCGGGCGTGGAGGGCAGCATCACCGAAAATTCGGCCGTGCCCCAGCGGCCCACCACGTCGTTGCCGCGCAGTTCGTTGCGCAGCCGGCGGGAGATCTCGTGCAGCACATCCTGCGACAGGACCGGAGGCAGCGTGTCGACCAGGTCGCCCAGGCGGTCGAGCTGGATCAGACCCAGGCTGACGTTTCCGGATGGACTGCGCGCCAGGGTTTCTTCCAGGGTGCGTTCGAAATACCGCCGGCTGTAGGCCGACGAGGCCGTGTCGATCATGGTGCGCCGGCGCAGGGCGTCGATGGGGGTGCGGATCTGCTCGCGCAGGATCACCAGCACGCCGCCCAGCACCGCGCCGATCGCCAGGGCCAGCGCCGCATCGCGCAGCGGCTGCGGGCTGACCGGCACGCTGGACGGTACGGCCGTGTCCAGGAAGTTGACATCGTACACCTGGTTCAGCAGGCGCGTATAGGCGATGGCCTGTTCGCCCAGGGCGTTAGCCAGCACGGCAGCCACCTTCGGGCTTGGCCCGGTGACCAGCAGTTCCAATACGCTCGAATCGGGCAGCACCACGGCGTTGTAGGTATACTCTTTCAGTTCGCTATCGCTCAGGTTGAGCGATGCCAGGGTGGATTCGTAGATGCGGCGGCTGTTCATCACCTCGGCATAGGTGGATACAATCGAGCGCCGGTCGAGCGTGTCGAGGCTGTTGACCACATCACGCCCGGTGATAATGCTCGGGTTGGGGCTGATGATGAAGCGCGCCGAAGCCTGGTACTGCGGGATAGCCGAGTAGGACAGGGCCAAGGAGGCGGTGAGCGCCACCAGCGCAGCCAGTAAGATGATCCACCACCCTCGCTGCAGCATTTGGTAGTACAAACGGATTTCCATAAAGTCACATCTCCCAAAATACGAACAAAGCGATGAATAGAATAGAGAATCTAATGGGCGCCGCGCTGCGCCAGGACGGCCAGGACGGTGTGCACCAGGATCTGGATATCCAGCCAGATGCAGCGGCGTTCGATATAGGCCACGTCCAGGCGCAGGCGGTCATCAAACTCGGTTGAAGCACGTCCGATGATCTGCCATAGGCCGGTCAGGCCGGGCAGCACATCCAGGCGTTCGGTCTGCCAGAGCTTGTAGGTTTGGGCCGAAAAAGAAGTGGGCCGGGGGCCTACCAGGCTCATCTCGCCTTTGATAACGTTGAACAACTGCGGCAGCTCATCCAGGCTGGTCTTTCGCAAGATGCGGCCCACCCGGGTGATGCGCGGGTCGTTGGTGATCTTGAAATCCGGCCACTGCAGTTCGTTCAGGTGCATCAGTTCTTTCTTCATCTCTTCAGCGTTTGGCACCATGGTGCGAAATTTATACATCTCGAACACGGCGCCGCCTTTTCCGGTGCGCAGCTGTTTAAAGGTTACCGGCGCGCCGGGCGAATCGATCCGGATCAGCAAGGCGATCAATCCCATCAGCGGCAGCACGAACGGCATGGCTGCCAGTACCAGAGCCAGGTCCATGATGCGCTTTAAGATCAGGTAGCTGCGCCCACGGAAGATGATATTTTGCGGATTGATCGAGGTCACCCAGGCGTACTCGGGTGCGGCAGGGATACTTTTGGAATTGTTGGGGATCAAAAGGCAATCTCCGGCGCGCGCTGTTCAACCGCGGCCAGGTCTTTTTCGCACTGGATTTTGAGGTAAGCGCGCTGAACCAGTTCGTCGAAGGTGATTGCTTCATCGGGGAAGGTCGCCAGGCCGCAGCATACCTGGACGCCAAGTTTTTTGCGGATGGCCTGGCGCAAGCGCTCGGCCAGCTGGACGGTTTGTTCGCTGTTGGTATCGGTGACCATCACCACGAAGCTGTCGCTGTCAACGGCTTTATCGATGATCAGATCGGTGCGGCGGGTCATGTTGACCACGATACGCATCAGGCTGGTCAGGACGTAGCGGGTCATCATTTTCTTTTGAATTTCCAGCACGGAGTGGTTCAGGGTCACATCCACCGAGCGGGAGTCCGGCTCAATAAACAGCAGGCTGAGCGGATAGTTATGGCGCCGGCTGCGGGTAATCTCGCGCTGGATGTCTTCCTGAGCGTCGGTCACGTGGTGGACGCGGTGGCTGATATCCTCCAGGGTGATGTTATACACCGCCTCTTCGAAATCGTTCAGGTGATCGGCGACGTGATGGGCCAGCAGGATGCCGATCACCAGCAGGCTGTACTCGGCGATGGTAATGTAGGTGTAAATATCACCGAAGAGCGGGCGATCCTGGAAGCTGACCAGCAGCAGGCGCAGCAGAGTATAGATGGCGATGGCCGCCGGCACCAGGAAGGAGAGTTTCAGGCGGCCGATGCGGGGCGAGAGGATGATCAGGGCCACCGCCAGAGTCACTTCCAGGTAGAGCATGGAGGAGATATCGAAGAAATTGACCTGGCCGAAATCGAGCCGTTCCAGGTTGAACAGGACGGCCAGGTAGACGATAAGGTAAACGGTTGACCTGCGCATGACGATGCTCCTGGGCTAGCGGCTTGCGGCGGCAACGGCCCTGCGCCCGATAATTGGTGAATGTAAGTAATGTTACTTAATCAGACGTACGTCATCTGAATATAGTATGTTAACCAAATGTTGTAGCTTTGTCAATAGAAGATGTACGAAAGGGTCGCGGTTTGGGGTAATGTTAAAGATCTTCTAAGGATGATTTTAACCGGGGTACAATAGCTGTCAGCCCGTGACAGCGAGCAGAGAAAAAGCCAGACCCTATGCCAGATTCTATATGGAGGCAATAAGCGAATGGAGAGCGCAAGTTTTTTGATTGCCGAGTTGAAGTCGGCCACCAACCAACTGCTGGCGGTTATGACCGTGACGGCCAAAGAGTTTAAAACCGGCTCGCGCGGATTTTATGCCAATCAGAAGATCGAGATCGACGGCAAGCGCTACCAAGTGCAGGTGCAGATCGTAGAGATCGGCTCCAAGAAGGCGAGCGAGGCAGCCGGCGAATAGCACGCGGCGCGGTGGGGAGGGGCGAGCGGTGCGGCAGTTTCAAATGAAAGGCCTCCAATTCCCTTGACAGGAGCGGGATTCGGTATATAATTTGCGACCTTGCGAGTGGAAACCGGTCCTCCAGAAGACACCAGACAGCCGAATAATTTGGAAAACCCCGCCGAAACTGGCGCAAGGAAATTTCAAATTGCCCCTTGACAAGAGCGGCGAAAGGCGTATAATACAGCCCGCTTGACCGAAAGAAACCTGGACACAACAAGTCTGGTTTAGTCCGGTTGAGCCGGCGGAAGTGCGCCGGAGAGTCGAAGCACTTTAGCAAGGCAGGTCTCGCCCGCAAGGGCAGATCGCTAAAAACTTCAAGGCCTAAAAGCCTGGCGCCCTGCGTCAGAGACCAAAGCAGATCCAAGTTGTAATTCCTGCTTGTTCGGTCTGAGCAGCCGAAGTCCGATAAAGACTTCGGCGTTTGATTTCTATGCGGGGAGCGATGAAGGATGCACCTTAACAACTGAAGAGTGATAGAGAACCTGTGAATTCTTGAGTATCCAAAAGACTTCAACG
>JBJSYW010000406.1:0-7125 GCA_046089985.1 Chloroflexota bacterium | reverse complement strand
GCCGCGCTCAGGTTTTCGCTCCGGATGGCCGGCTCGACTGCTGCCCCCCGGTTGAAACCCTTGAAAATCAGCCACAGCGACAGCGACACTTCCCATGCCAGCGCCGGCATGGCCATGACGAACAGCCAGGGCGAGTCCATTGCTATCAAGCCGAATAGTTTAGCGGTATTGCTAGCAAAGACCAACACGCCGCCGGTGAAGCACAGCGACGGGATGAAGCGCGGCGCCAGGCGCGAGGAATAGAGCAGGTAGCCGGCCAGCAGCGCGACCATTGGGTAGATCAGCCCGGGCCCGAGGAGGAAGGTCCAGTTGTGGAACGAGACCAGCGCTGCGCCGATCGCCTCCAGGGTGGCCGGGTCGACGACCCCCTCCATCTGCTGGCGCAGCGTCACCACCGCCAGCAGCGGTACAACGCCCACCGCAATCACGGCGGCTTCGAGCGTGCGGAACGCTGTAAAGCCTAACGCAGCGCCCGCAGAATAGCGTTTGAATACGGGGTACAACACCACACCGTTGCCAATGATGGCCAACGCCAGGATAACCTCGAGCATTACACCCAGCAGCGCCAGTGTATCGGGTCCCGCGCCGGTAATGTAACCGGGATCACCCAAGATGGAGCCGTACAGCGGAAGCGCGGCGATGGAGGTGACATCGGTGAGAAGTAAGAACATCCCGGCCAGGATGGCCGTCTTGCGGGATGCCGCCGGAGCGGCCGTCAGATGATTGGTATTCATGCAGTTATCTCCTTCTATTTCTAAATCTGAATGGATCGAGCACCGATAAATGAGCGGCGGACTCGCCGTTCCTTTACGCAGCGTTGTTATGGAGCGGCGCTACTTCAACTCCGCCTGGCGCACCCGGGAGACTGCGCTGCCAGGTATAGGTTGCGCAGTCTGCACGCTCCGTTTGGTCAGCGGCGCCGCGCCCGCGGCGCCGCCGGAATCGCTTCATTCGTTGGCTGGCCCGGCGTTGACCCGGTTGACCGAGATGAGCGGCAGCCCAAGATCACGCACTTTTCTCAGCAGTCCGTGCAGCGCCGCCTGATCGACCACCGGCCCGGTGAGCAGCGTGTCGCCGCCGACTTCGCGGGTGAGGGTCAAACCCTCAAACCAGTCTGCCCGCCGATCATCCAGGTAGCCGCGGATGCGAATTTCGTACAGCCCCGGTTCTTGATGACTTTCCCCGGTAGGGTGTGTTTCGTTCATATGCTGAATATATCGATCGATGTGGGGAGCCGTCATCCCCAGATGTGGGGATTTAGGACAGATTGGGGATTTAGAACAGATTCAGCTCTTCCGCTTTGATCACTGCCGCCCGGCGGCTGTTGACGTTCAGCTTGCCAAAGATGTTCTTCGTGTGGGTGCGCAGCGTGCTCAGGCCAATCACCAGCCGGGCGGCGATTTCCGGCCCGGATAGCTCGCTGCGGAACAGCTGCAGCACTTCCAGCTCGCGCGAGCTCAGCGGTTCGATCAGCGGTTGTTTGGCGGAGGGCGCGGGTAAAGCCGGCTGCCCCTGGGCAAACGCCGCCAGCAGGCGCTGCGTGTAGCTGAGCGAGACCTTGCGCTGGGCTGCCGCTGCCAGCAGGCGCTGCATAGGCGGGCCCTCATCCACAAAGACGCGCACGTAGCCCGCCGGCTCAGCTAACGCCAGGGCGTCTCCCAGCGCCGCCAGCGCCCCTGCCTGGTCCCCGCGTTCCTGGCGCGCGAGCGCCAGCAAGATCAGGATTTCGATGGCAGCGCCGGTTCTGCTGCCGGTTTGTGCGGCGCTCAGCAGGCGTTCCAGCAGGCCGGTGGCATCTGGCAGGGACTGCCTGTGCTGATCGCGCGTATGCAGCGCCAGCAGTAGACGCGCCAGGGTGATGTGCTCGAACTCCTGCAAGTAGGTGAGCTGGTCCTCGGCTGACAGTTCCCGCCGGCTCGCCCAGTCGAGCGCCTCTTCCAGCCGGCCTTGCCGCATCCACAGGTGCGCCCGCATCGCTGGGATCGGGCGCACCTGCGGCGAAAAGTCGCTGAAGTACACGCGTTCGGCCTCATCGAGCAGCCCGAGCGCCACGTCCAGATCTCCGGCGGCGCCTTCGACGACGCTGGCGGCATACAGGCGCGCCAGCGCCGCCCGCAGGCGGTAGGGGTGCTGCGGCAGTCCCATATGCTCACCCAGCTCTTCGGCTTGCCGCAGGCGCTGGCGAGCGGCCTCCAGTGTGTTCTGCTCGGAGAGCAGCATGCTCAGGCCCACGTGCATATCGGCAGCGCCGCGCAGCAGCGGCGCTGCGGATTTTGTCGCTAGTTCCAGGCCCCATTCATACGTGCGTCGCGCCGCTCCCAGCCTGCCCAACTCCAGGTGGATGTCGGCAATCGTGATGGCCGATGCCACGGCATCCGCTATAAACCCGGCCTTCTGCACGTCGGCCATGCCCTGCATGTAGGTGCGCTGCGCTGCTTCCAGATCTCCGCTGCGCCACAGCACCAGCCCGAGCATGGCCGCGGCCGCGCCGCGCGACAGCGGGTCATCTTCCACGGCCAATTCAAGCGCGCGCCGGGCATGGCGCATCGTATCGTCCAGGTTGCCCAGCAGCAGCGCCTGCCCGGCGCGGTGCATGACCACCGCCGCCGGCAGGCGGCGCAGTGCTTCGCGGTCAGCGGCTATCCCCGGCGATGCGGCATTGGCTTGCGCCCGCTGCAACCCGTGTTCCGCGGCGCTCAGCCAGGCTTCGACGCCTTCCAGCTTACCACTTTGCAGCAGCACGCCGGCAAACCCGTTGCACAGCGCCGGGCGGCTGTGGATCACCGCTTCAGGCAGCCCTCGCAGCCAGCCCAGCAGCGTTCCTTCCTGCCGGCTGCGACTCATCGCCGGGAAAACCCGCTCGATCAGGCCGGCGGCGTGCTCGTAATCCTGCCCGGCCAGCGCGTGGCGAATCGCATCGGGCAGCTCGCCCTGCCCTTCGAACCACGCGCTTGCCCGCCGGTGCAGCTCGGATATTTGGCCGGGCTGCTCGGCCGGCAGATGGGCGCGCAGCACCTCGGCGAACAGGTGATGATAGCGATACCACTGGCGGCGGTCGTCCAGCGGGATGACAAAGAAATTGCCGCGCAGCAGCGCCTCCAGGCGTGTGCCGGCGTCGGCCTGGCCGGTGACGGCTGCGCACAGCGAGCCATGCAGCCGGTCGAGAATGGAGGACTGGAGCAGGAAATCGCGGGTCGGGTTGGGCAGGCTCGCGAGCACTTCTTCGACCAGGTAATCCATGATATACCGGTGGTCGCCGGCAAACGCCCGAATGAAACCGGCCTGATCCTGGCCGCTGGTGATGCCAGGCCCCTGCATTGCCAGGGCGGCCAACTGCAGCCCGGCGATCCAGCCTTCGGTGCGCTCGTCCAGCGCGGCCACCTCCTGCACGGTCAGGTGGATTCCCATGTTGGCGAGAAATTCTGCCGCGTCCGCCGGGGCAAAGCGCAGATCGGCGGCGCGCAGCTCGGTGAGCTGGCCGCGGGCGCGCAGCCGCGCCAGCGGAAAGCCGGGGTCTTCGCGCGTGGTGATCACCACGTGCAGGTTGGGCGGTTGGCGCTCGATCAGGAAGGCCAGTGCGGCATCAATGGGTTGGGAATCGATGCGGTGATAATCGTCCAGCACCAGGATGAGCTTGCCGGGAATGGCGGCGATTTCGTTGACAAGGGCGGCCAGCGTGGATTCTATCGGCGCGGGCTGCGAGGCCTGCCAGGCCTCGGCGCGTTCACTGGCTAACTCCGGCGCGGCCCCTTTGAGTGCGGCCGACAGATAGCTCAGAAAGCGGCCCGGGTCGCCGTCGTCTTCGTCCAGCGAAAGCCAGGCGGAGCGCACCTGCGCCTCGCCGGCCGACTCCGTTCGAACCTGGTTGTCGAGCCACTCACTGACCAACGTAGTCTTCCCGAACCCGGCCGGAGCCGAGATGAGCGTCAGCTTGCGGTGCAGCCCCTGGTTTAGCCGCTCGATCAGCCGTGGGCGGTGCACCGCATTCGGCGCGACCTGCGGAATATACAGCTTGGTGGCCAGGACAGGAGCAAACATGGTTTTCTATCCCCGCTAAGATTTCACCCGCCCGGATCTGCAAACCGGCAGCGGACAAAACGTTGTATGGTCTGTGATGATATCACAACCGGCGGGAAAGCGGACAAAAAACGGGTGATTTAGACTGGCCGGAGCCTCAAAGCTATGCCCAGGAACTGGCCGGGCTGCACCGTGACGAGGAACTCCGCCCGGGCCATGGTGAGGTAGAATACAACTTCTAACGGGTATAGAATATCCCACATTTCGCACCTCAAGGTGGGCAAATTAGGGGATAGTGGCAGGCATATGCCAAGAAATATCCCTAATCGAACAGATAAATGGACAAGTCAAAGCCCGAGATCGGAAAGTGAGTTGTGGACAAGGGGCCCAGGCGATGATCCTGAATGCATTGGGCTTCGTTGGGCGGGCGTTATATCTGACGCCGGATTTTTTTTGGAAATAAGCCGGTGGATTTACTGATCGGGGCAGAATAGGAAGCCCGAGATAGCCTTGTTGAGGGACAACGAGCCTGACGATTTACGGTTCATGGAAAATCCTCCTGTGCAATGAGAATTTTGAACCATACATCGTCGGGTACAACAAAAGACCATAGCTCGACGAGCTATGGTCCGTGTTAGTAGCGGGGCTCAGATTCGAACTGAGGACCTTCGGGTTATGAGCCCGACGAGCTGCCACTGCTCCACCCCGCATCGTTTGTCTGCCTTTTTCTCAGGCGGACGGTATTTTATCATCGTTGTTGGCGTGCGTCAAGGAGCAAACTTAGTCAAAAAACAGCGCCAGCCAGCGCTGGAAGTTGCTCTCTACCTTGGTCTGCACCACCGGGCGCGGCTGCGGGGTGGGTGTGACCTGCAGCACCTGCGCCGGCACCACCACGTAATCGCCTGGTTTCGCATAGTGGTTCTCGTAGGCCCACTCGTTCACCGCCGCTTCGCTCGTCGCATAGGCGATCTGCTTCTTCAGCGCAGTCAGCGTCTCCGTGTAGCTCTTCAGCCGGGCGTTGACCGCCTCCTGCTCGGCACGCAGGCGGTTCAGATCAGCCATGCGGGTGTTGAAATCCATCACCAGGTAGGCCAGCAGAACCAGCGAAATGACCAGCGCTACGTATTTCATACCCGTTCTCCATCTCTTGCACCCATCTTACACCAATCCGCGCTGCACCGCAAGGTGCCTGCGCGCGTGTTGCAAGATTCGCACCCGGCCCAAGCCCGGTTAAACAAAAAAGCGCCGCAGTGTGCGTCGCTTTTGAGTGCCGAAGGTGGGAGTCGAACCCACACGAGAGTAATCCCACTACGCCCTGAACGTAGCGCGTCTGCCAGTTCCGCCACTTCGGCTTGTTTGCATCTGTTTTTACTGTGCGGCAGTTATTTTACCCGGTTTCCTTGAGATGTCAAGCTTTTTCGAGACCATTTTCCCAGTTCTTTTTCCGTGCCGTGCGGCTGTCGTCCCGGCATATCCTGCCAGCCGCACGCTGCGATTGGCGCGCCCCATGCTATAATTAAACGAGGATGATCACGGTATGAGCGCACTGCTCGATCAGGTGTTCAAGCTACTCACCTCCGAAACAGGCAGCCTGACCTACCACCTGGTGCTGGCGTTTTCGGTCGCCGGTTCTTTCCAGCTGGTCTTCAACGCCGGGGCGCGCCTGGCTTCGCCGCGCCAGCGCCGCGCCCTGCTGGGGCTGGGGCTGCTGCTGGCGCTGCAGCTGGGCCTGTTCGCCGCCTCCGGCCTGGCCTGGCAGGGGCTGCTGAACGGCGCCACGCTGCTTCCGGTGCTTGACCGGGCTGTCAGCCTGCTCAGCCTGCTGATCATCGCCTGGCTGTGGTGCTGCCCCGACCCGCACCCCGCCATCGACACGCTGGTGGTGGCGTTGGGCGTGCTGCTGCTCACCGCCGCTCTGTACCTGGGGCTGTGGTGGAGCCGGCAGGCGGCCCTGGCGGCCTTCAGCAGCGCTCAACCCGAGCAGGGCGCCGGACTGAACCTGGCGGTCTTGCTGACGGGCCTGGTGCTGGCGCTGCTGGCTGTGGTCTACCTGCTTGCCGTGCGCCCGGACGGCTGGGGATTTGGCCTGGTGATGGTGGGGGTGATCGCCGCCGGGTTGGCGCTGCAGCTGCTGCTGGCGCCTGATGCCGCCGCTTACCCGGCCCTGGTGCGCCTGGCGCAGATCGCCGCCTACCCGCTGCTGCTGCTGCTGGCCCAGCGCCTGCCCGCGCCCAGCCCTTCCCAGGCCGACCTGCAGGCTGCCCTGGCTGCCGCCGGCGCTTCATCACCGGCTGCCGCGGCGCTGTATGCCGACCCGCTGCTGTGGCGCGCGCTCTTCAAGCTGGCCAATGAAACCAACCCCGCCCAGGCTGCCAAAGAGTTGGTGGCCTTGCTGGCGCGTGCCATCCACGCCGACCTGTGCCTGCTGTTCCAGCCGCCCGATGCCCAGGAACGCCTGACCGTGACAGCTGCCTATGACGTACACCAGCGCCGTCACCTTGACCCGCTCAGCCTGGACAGCCGCCAGCTGCCCATGCTGACCACCGCCATGCGCCTGGGCCGCTCGCGGCGCTTTCCTGCTGCCAGCGCTTCGCCTGATATGGAGCGCCTGGCGCGGGCCTTCGACCTGCCCTCCACCGGCAATATCCTGTTCACCTCGGTGCTCACCCCCGACGGGCAGCCGTCGTACAGCCTGCTGGTCTGCGCCCCGCACTCCGGCCGAGACTGGAACAGCGACGAGCAGGCCTTCATGACCCTGCTGGCGCGCCTGCTGGTGCACTTCTTGCAACGCAGCCAGGAGATGAACGCGCTGACTGAAGAATTGACCCGCGTGCGTGGGGTGGCCCGCCAGGCCCAGGATCAGGCCCAGCTGGCGCTGGATGAGCGCCAGAAGCTGCGCGACCAACTGGCGGTGCTGCAGGAAAACGCCGGCCGCGACCACCAGCAGATCGCCGGGCTGGCCTCGGCTGCCGCCGCCTACCAGCAGGCGCAGCTGGAACTGCAGCATCTGCGCAGCGAGTTGAGCGCACTGCACAGCGAAAGCGCCCGCCAGACCGAACATTCAGCGGCGCAGCAGCAGTCCCTCACCGGTGAGCTGCGCCTGGCGCT
>JBJSYW010000405.1:0-4694 GCA_046089985.1 Chloroflexota bacterium | reverse complement strand
CCTTCTCCACGCTGCCGCAGGGTGTGGCGCGTGGGCTGGGCCAGGCGCTGCACGGTGAGCCGTCCGGGCTGGCCCGCGCGGCGATGATCGGGATCGGTTTTGGCGCCACTGCCGCCGGTTACCTGGTTGGTTCGGTTCGCCGGCGCATGCAGCGAGCGGCCGCGTTCCGCCCGGGCCGGCCGTTGGAGGAGACGCCCTGATGGCCGAGATGCAGCTCACGCAACCGCTGCGCCGGCGCACGGCGCGCAAGGTCAAGCTGCTGGCGCGGCGCAGGAAAAGCCCGGCTGCCGCGCAGGCGCCTTTCCGCCTGCTGATGGTCACGCCGCGCTACCTGCCGTTCCCCGGCGGGGTGCAGACGCATGTCTACCAGCTCAGCCGGCGCTTTGTACAGGCCGGGTTGGAAGTCACCGTGTTGACCAGCAGCCCGGGCGGCCGGCTGCCGGAAGAAGAGTGGATCGATGGCGTGCGGGTGCGGCGTGTGCCGGCCTGGCCGGCCAACCGGGATTACTATTTCGCCCCGCAGATCGTGTCCTTCATCCGCAGCCAACCCTGGGACTTGATCCATGTGCAATCCTACCACTCGCTGGTGGCCCCGCTGGCGATGTGGGCCGCCTGGCGCTCGCATACGCCGTATGTAGTCACCTTCCACGGCGGCGGGCATTCCTCGCGGCTGCGCAGTGGTCTGCGCGGCATGCAGCAGCGCCTGCTGCGGCCGATGCTGGCGCGCGCCAACCGGCTGATCGCCATCGCCGAGTTTGAAATCCCGTTCTTCAGCCAACGGTTGGGGCTGCCGGTGGAGCAGTTCAGCCTGATCCCCAACGGCGGCGACCTGCCGGCGGTGGCGGGCGAGGCGCAGCCGGTTGTCGAAGCGGGGCTGATCGTTTCGATCGGCCGCCTGGAGCGCTATAAGGGCCACCAGCGGGTGATCGCCGCTATGCCAGAGATCCTGGCCCGGCGGCCGGATGCCCGGCTGTGGATTGCCGGATCCGGCCCGTACGAAGATCAACTGCGCCGCCAGGCGCAAGAACTGGGCGTAGCCGACCGGGTGCAAATTTACGCCATCCCGGCAGCAGACCGGGAAGGCATGGCCCGGGCGTTGGCGCAGGCCGGGCTGGTGGTGCTGCTGAGCGAGTTTGAAACGCACCCGATCGCGGTGCTGGAAGCGCTGGCGCTTGGCCGGCCGGCGTTGGTGGCTGATACCTCGGGGCTGAGCGAACTGGCCCACAAGGGCCTGGCGCGCGCCATCCCGCTGCACAGCAGCCCAGGCCAGGTGGCCCAGGCCGTCATCGAGCAGCTGGATCAACCGGCCCAACCGGGGCCGCTGTCCCTGCCCACCTGGGAAGACTGCTCGGCCGGGCTGCTCTCGCTGTACAGTGAAATCACCGGGAGGCGTCTGTGCGCATCCTGATGCTGGCCCAGTTCTATTCCCCCGTGATCGGCGGCGAGGAGCGCCACGTGCAGGACTTGAGCATTGAGCTGGTCAGGCGCGGGCACGAAGTGACCGTGGCAACGCTGTACCTGCCCGGCACGGCCGAGTTTGAGATCGATCAGGGAGTGCGCATCCACCGCATCAAAAGCTCCACGCAGCGCGCCGCCTGGCTGTACAGCCAGAAAGAGCGCTCGCACGCCCCGCCCGTCCCAGACCCGGAAGTGCTGCGCACGCTGCGGCGCATCATCGGGCGCGAGAAACCCGATATCGTGCATGCCCACAACTGGCTGCTGTATTCGTTCCTGCCGCTGAAGAAGCGGAGCCGGGCGCCGCTGGTGGTGACGCTGCACGACTACAGCCTGTGCTGCTCGCAGAAGCGGCTGATGAACGCCGGGGTGTTCTGCAGCGGGCCGGAACTGGTCAAGTGCATGGCTTGCGCCGGCGGCCATTACGGCAAGCTGCGCGGCGGGATCATCTCGGTCACCCACCGCCTGGCCAGCCAGGCTGTCTATGACGCAGTGGATATGTTCCTGCCCGTCAGCGACGCCACCGCGCTGTACAACCGGCTGGACGAGCACAACCTGCCCTACCGGGTGATCCCGAACTTCCTGCCGGATGACATCGAGCGGGTGAACGAAGGGGTGGACGGCTACCTGGAGCGCCTGCCGCGCGGTGAGTTCCTGCTGTTTGTCGGCGACCTGTCGCGCGATAAGGGGGTGGATGTGTTGGTGCGGGCTTATACCGGGCTGACCAATGCCCCGCCACTGGTGCTGATTGGCCGCTTGCGCCCCGATACGCCCACCGACCTGCCGGCCAATGTACTGGCGCTGGGCAGCTGGCCGCACCCGGCTGTGATGGAGGCCTGGCGGCGCAGCAGCATCGGGCTGGCGCCTTCGACCTGCGCCGAGACCTTTGGGATTGTGGTGATCGAAGCGATGGCGATGGGCAGCCCGGTGATCGCTTCACGTATCGGCGGGTTGGGCGATATCGTGATGGATGGGGAGAACGGCCTGCTGGCGCCGCCCGGCGATGTGGATGCGCTGCGGGCGGCCATCCAGCGCCTGATTGATCAGCCCGATGTACGGTTGGCGATGGGGGAGGCAGCCCGCCGGCGCTCGGCGGCCTTCCGGGCCAGCCAGGTGATCCCGCAGATCGAGGATGTGTACCGCAAGCTGGTGCATGGCGCGGCGTCTGTTTCGGGAGATTTTCTAGAAAGGCAATCGGAAGCATCGCTGTGAAACGATATGTTGTACCTCCTTCCAAGTCTTTAGGCCAGGACCGCACCTGGGCCGCCGGTCGCACGGTCGACGGCGACCCGCGGGAGCGGGCCGGCCTGGCGGCGCCCGGCGCCGCAGTGTTGGGGCGGCTGCCGGAACTGGCGCTGTATGAAGCGCTGGCGTTGGTCGCCATCGCCTGGACGTTTGTGCAGGCCCGGGCCGGCAGCCCGGGGGTGGAACTGTTCTTCTGGATCGGCCTGGGCGCCATGCTGCTGCCGGCGGCGTTCCGGCTGGCGCGGGCAGACCTGGCGCGCAGTGAGCGCCTGGGCATTATTGTGCTGCTTGGAATGGCCTTATACCTTGTGAAGATCATGCACAGCCCAACCGCCTTCACCTTTCCGGACGAATTATCGCACCTGCGCAACGTACAGGAGGTGCTGGAGAGCGGGCGCCTGTTCCAGGTGAACCCGGTGCAGCCCACCACGGCCTTCTACCCCGGCTTGCCGGCGGTCACCAGCTTGGTGGCATCGTTGAGCGGGCTGCCGGTGTTCACCGCCGGGGTGCTGGTGATCGGCGCAGCCCGGCTGGTGCTGTTCCTGGGCCTGTTTCTGCTGTATGAGAAGGTCAGCGAGTCGCCGCGGATCGCCGGCCTGGGCACGCTGCTCTACATGGCCAACCCGAACTTCCTGTACTGGACCGCGGAATACGCTTACGAGTCGCTGGCCCTGCCGATCGCCATCCTGGTGTTGTTTCTGGTGGTGAAGCGTGAGCAGTCCAGCCGCTTCTACCGCCGTTGGCCGTGGACGGTGGCGGCCCTGCTGGGGGTGCTGGCGGTGGTGATGACCCACCATATGACCTCCTACATCCTGGCGGTGCTGCTGATGGCGATGGCGCTGTTCTATGCGCTGCGCAGCCGCGGCGCCAGTTGGGGTCCGGCGGACCTGGCATTGGTGGCTGCCGCGGCCAGCACCGGCTGGCTGCTGCTGGTGGCCGACTCGACCCTGCGCTACCTGGGCCTGGTCTTCAACGACGCGGCGCGCTCGTTTGTGCAAATGATCAGCATGGGCGGCGCCGGCCGGGCGCTGTTCCGCTCGTCCACCACCGGCGACGTGGCCCCGGTGTGGGAGATGGTCAATGCCGTCTCCGCCGTGGCGCTGATCACGCTGGGGCTGCCGTTTGGCGCGCTGGCAGTGTGGCGGCGCTACCGCGGCAACGCGGTGGCGCTGCTGCTGGCTGTCATCGCCCTGCTCTACCCGCCGGTACAGGTGCTGCGCCTGACCTCCGGCGGCTGGGAGGTGGCCAACCGTTCGTCGGAGTTCCTGTTCATCGGCATCGGCTTTGTGCTTGCCGTGGGGGTGGAGCGCTACTGGTTGGCGCGCAGCTCTGGTTGGGCTAGCCGGGCTGTGTTTGCGGCGCTGTTCGTGGTGTTGTTCTTCGGCGGGCTGATCGCCGGTTGGCCGCCGAAAGGCCGCTTGCCGCGCCCGTACCAGGTGAACGCCGGCGGGCGCCTGGTGGAGCCGCCCTCGGTGGCGGTGGCCCAATGGATGCTCCAGACGCTGGGACCGGATAACCGGGTGGCTGCCAGCCGGGCCGATGCCAAGATCATCGGCGCCTACGACCAGAACCCGATCACCGGCAGCGACAGCGGCATCCGCGATATGTTCTTCTCGGAAGTGCTGGGGTTCACCGGCCGCAATGCGCTGCGCAAGCGCGATGTGGAGTTCGTGGCGATGAACCGCCGTATGGTCAGCTGGGACCACATGATCGGTTTCTATTTCTTCCAGCCCAATTCTCGCCGCAGCTGGGAGACCGAGACCCTGGATCTGCAGCAGCAGGTCAAGTTTGACGGCCAGCCGGGCGTCAACCGCATCCTGGACAGCGGCGATATCGTGCTGTACGACGTGGGGGTGTACCTGCGGACACCGATGGAGCAGAAGCGCCCGGCCCAGCCGGCGCCTGCCCCGTCCAGCGGGCTGGCGCCATGGCTGAACTTGCTCGGCGCGCTGCTGCCCGGCCCGAAGGGCAGCGCCGGTGCAGGGGAGGTCTCT
>JBJSYW010000404.1:0-5155 GCA_046089985.1 Chloroflexota bacterium | reverse complement strand
TGATCCAGCCCAGCGCCGGCTCGGCGGTGATCAACGGCTTCACCACCGGCCGGCAGGACACCCAGATCCGCGCCACCGTCGGCCTGCTGACCGAGACCCCCGGGTTGTACGATAACCTGAGCGCCGAATATAACCTGCGCTTCTTCGCCGACCTGCATCAGGTCAAAGACCCCGCCGGGCAGGTGGAGAAGTACCTGCGCCTGCTGGGGTTGTGGGAGCGGCGCTTTGACCCGGCGGCTACCTTCTCTAAAGGGATGAAGCAGAAGCTGGCTATCGCCCGCGCCCTGCTGCACGAGCCGCCGCTGCTGTTTCTTGACGAACCCACCTCCGGGTTGGACCCCGAATCGGCCCACCTGGTGCGCGATTTCATCAGCGAGCTGCGCAAGCAGGGCCGCACGATCTTCATCTGCACGCATAACCTGGATGAAGCCGACCGGCTGTGCGACCGCATCGCGGTCTTCAAGACGCGCCTGCTGGTGCTGGACACCCCGGCCCGCCTGCGCAGCAGCCTCTTTGGGCGCAAGGTGGTCTTTCACCTGCGCCAACCCGCTCCAGGGTTGGTCGATTTGCTCCAGCAGGCCCCCGGCGTCAGCCAGGCGCGGGCGGTTGACAATAAGCTGGTGCTGACCGTTGACGATCCCGAGCAGCACAACCCGCAGATCATCCGTCTGCTGGTGGGGGCGGGGGCCGAACTGCAGTTTGTCGGCGAGCTGCGCCATTCGTTGGAAGATGTCTATTTGCAGTTGATCAAGGCTTCGTAGAGGAAACCCATGCACCGCATTAGCGTGTTAGTCAAAAAAGAATGGTACGAGGTCTTCAAACACCGCAGCGTGCTGCTGACGGTGCTGCTGGTGCCGCTGATCATGACCGCCATCCCGCTGGCAATCCTGTTCTCGATGCGCGCCGACATGGGCGTAATTGAAGCTTCGGCCGAGATGCCCGGGCAGATGACCGCCTTCTGCCCGGCTAACCTGAGCAGTGGGGAGTGCTTCCAGGTTTTTCTGGTCAGCCAGTTCATGATCATGTTCATGCTGCTGCCGCTGTCGATCCCTTCCACGATTGCCGCCTATTCGATCACCGGCGAGAAGACCACCCGCAGCCTGGAGCCGCTGCTGGCTACCCCGATCACCACCGTGCAGCTGCTAGTGGGCAAGGGGCTGGCGGCGGTGCTGCCGGCTGCGCTGGCTACCTACCTGGCATTCGGCGCCTTCGCCCTGGGGGCCTGGCTGCTGGTGCCCAACCGGGATGTGCTGCGCGCCATGCTCGACGCCCGCTGGCTGCTGGCGGTCTTCCTGGTCGGCCCGCTGCTGGCGGTGCTCTCGGTGACCTTCAGTCTGATGGTCTCGTCCCGCGCCAACGACCCGCGCGTCGCCGAGCAGATCTCGGCTGTGATCATCGTGCCGGTGCTGGCGGTGTTTTTCGGCCAGATCGCCGGGCTGTTCGTGTTGAACAGCCGGCTGGTGCTGCTGATCGGGTTAGCGCTGGTGCTGATCGACGCGCTGATGGTCTATATGGCGGTCCAGCTGTTCCAGCGCGAAACGATCCTGACCCGCTGGAAGTAATGAAAGGGTGCACAGAAAAATGAAAGCTAATCTCTTTGCCATCCAAACGTACCACCGGCTGGCTGCAGCCCTGGCGCTGGCTGCCGTGCTGTTGTGCCTGGCCCTGCCGCAGCCGGCTGGGGCGCAGGCGGCTGATGGGCTGACGCTGCGCCTCTCGCGCGATTTTGGGTATGCCTCCGGATCGGGCAAGATCCAGGGCACATTTTCGATGAAGGTCAGCGGCCCGGATGACCTGCAGAAAGTGACCTTCTATATTGACGACCAGGCGCTGGGCGATGACAGCGAGGCCCCGTTCCAGCTGCGTTTCCACACCGACAACTACGCCCTTGGTGAGCACCGCCTGTACGCGGCCGGCGTCACCGCCGGCGGCGTCGAGCTGCGCTCGAACGAGATCTACGCCTACTTCGTCACCGCCGACTAGGGCTGGCAGGCCGGGCTGCGCATTGCCGGGCCGATCCTGGCGATCACGCTGGGCGTTTCGCTGCTGTCGATCCTGCTCTCGTTTAGCTCGGCGCGCAAGCTGCAAAACCTGCCGCCCGGTGCGCCGCGCAGCTATGGCGCGGCGGGCGGGGCGATCTGCGAACGCTGCGGGCGGCCGTTCGCCCGGCACTTCCTGGCCCCGAACATGCTGTTTGGCAAGCTGGAGCGCTGCCCATACTGCGGCAAGCTGGCGATCGTGCGCGCCCGCTCGCAGGCCGAACTGCGCGCCGCCGAAGCCGCCGAGCGGGCCGACGCAGCGCAGGGCGTTTTGCAGGTGGACGAAAGCGAGGACGACCGCCTGCGGCGCGAGATCGAGGACTCGCGCTACCAGTAGCCTGCAGGCAGGAGTGGAGGCGGATGCAGACCGGCAGGCGTGATTGGAGCGAGCGATGGCACTGGCCCTGCGGCGCATAGCGGCGCTGCTGTTGATCGCAGCCGGGCTGTGGGGCTGCAACCTGGCGAACCGCGCTGGCGGCGCGCCCGCTGCCGGGAATCCAGCCGCTGGTACTCCAGCCGCTGGTACTCCAGCCGCGGGTAGCCCGGCGGATGCGACACCCGGTGCAGCCGGCTCAGTACCGGGCGAGACGTCCCAGCCGGGTGGGGGCGCGACGCCCCTGGCAGCGAGCACGGTCGAAGCCGGCTCACTGCAGGTGGCTTATATCAAGGATGGCGACCTATGGCTGTGGGCCGGCGGTGAGCGCCGCCGGCTGACCAACCAGCCGCCGGTGATCGGCCCGCAGCTTTCAGCCGATGGGCAGTGGATCGCCTTCCGCCGCCCGGCCGACAATTTCCATGACGAGCTGTGGGTGGCGCGCTCCGATGGGACGGATGAGCGGCGGCTGGTTTCCGTCGCCGATCTGGATGCCATCGGCGGCGGCTACCGCGACCCGGGCGCTGCAGCCATCAACCCGCAGCGCTATGCCTGGATCGGCGGCAGCCACCGCCTGGCGTTCAACACCCGCCAGGTCTACAACGGCCCCGGGATCGGCCTGCTGGACGATTTCCACATCGTGGACGCCGGCAGTGGGGCGCTGCAGAACGTGCTGCTGCCCGGCTGGGGCGGCGAGTTCGTCCTTTCGCCCGATGCGGCCCAGGTCGCCCTTGCGCAGGCGGATGCCATCTACCTGGCTAACCTGGACGGCTCCGGCTACCGCCAGGTGTTCAGCTATTCCCCGGTGGCCACCTACAGTGAATACCGCTACTATGCCGCGCCGGTCTGGACGCCGGATGGCAGCCTGCTGCGCCTGGCCCTGCCGCCGGCCGATCCGCTGGCCGAGCCGCGCCAGCCCACCGGGCTGTGGCAGCTGTCGGCAGGCGGCGGCGATGCCGTGCAGCAGGGCAGCCTGCCCGCTGCGCCGTTCTTCGAGTTCAGCCAGGACTTCGGGCCGCCGGTGAGCTATTCACCCGACCTGGCGCGCCTGGCCTACCTGCGCGAGCGCGGCAGCGGGGCCGAGAGCACCCGCCAGCTGGTCATCGCCGGGTTTGACGGGCAGGGCGAGCAGGTGGCTGCCGAAGACCGGCTGCTGCGCTTCTTCGGCTGGGCCCCCGGCGGGGAGCGCTTCGCCTTTACCCAGGGCGAACTGCAGGAACTGCACCTGGGCCGCCCGGGCGGCGATTCCCAGCCGGCCCTGGCCGCGCCCTATGCCGTTCACGACCTGCGTTGGGTTGACGAGGCGCGCCTGCTGGTGGTGCAGCAGCAGGCGGACGGCTTCTACCTGCTGCTGATCGACCTGCAAGGTGGGCTGAGCGTTTTGGACGTGCTATCCGAGCCGCCCGGCTTCGACTTCTCCGTGGATTAAGGCAGCTGCCAGACGGTGAAGTTGTGGTAGGCCAGCGCAGCCGAATCGGCCAGCTTGTGGGACAGGTACAGCTGGCCGCGCCCCAGATGGTAGGCCAGATCCAGCTCGGCCACCGGTTGGTCGGCAAAGAACAGCCAGCCGCGCTCTTGCAGCACGATCAGCCGGTAGCTGTTCCAGGCCCCGGGGGTGGGGTCCTGCGGCGGCAGTTTGCCGCGCTGTACGGGCGGAGCGCCTTCCGCCAGCTGGCCGGTGCGGGTATCGTAGGCGATCAGCTCCCAGGAGCCGCCGTACAAGTCTAGCGCATAGCCGATATTACGCGCCAGGCTGACCCGGAACGAAATCGAGACCCGGCTCGACAGGCGCTGCTCGGCGCTCAGTTCGTTCTGGGTGGCGAGTTCGACCACGAAATCTGCGTAGCCGGGCGCATTGGCGTTCAGGTTGGGGGTGGTGGCGCGGATCTGCTGTTTGGCCTGCAGCGTGCCGCTTTCCGGGCCATAGAACAGCACCGGGCTGCCGGTGTAGCCTGCGTCTTGCAGAACCCCGGCGAAGGCGGCTTCGCGTTGGCGCACCGGCAGCAGCGCTTCGGCCGTTTGGGTGCTCTTGAGCGCATATCCGGCGGCCTGGGTGGCGTCGGCCTGCTGCTGGGCCTGGGCGGTGGCGGTGCGGCGCGCCGCCCGCCGGGTGGGCACGGCGTTTTGGGTGGCGTCCAGCGTGGCCTGCACGGCGGCTGTTTCGGCGGCCTGCGTTGACAACCCCTGCAGCGCCAGCGCGTTGGTGGTGGGGCTGAGCGCTGAAGCGGCGGTGGTGCGCGTGGCTGCCAGGGCGGCGGCCGCGTGGGTGGCGGTGGAATCCGCCGGGGCCGCGCCCGGGGCGCAGGCGGTCAGCGCCGGCAGCAGCGCTGCGGTCAGCGCGAGCAGCGCCGCCGGCAGCGCCCAGCGCGCCCGACCGGGCAGGCGGCGGGTGAAGATTAACACGGCACGAAGCATAGGGCTCTCCTTTGAAAGGCAAGTATATCATTGCAAAACCGCCCGGGGCGGCGCATGCCGTCCCGGGCAGTCGATCGATCTCTGGCTCAGCCCCAATTAGCAGGCGTGGCGGTAGACGTCCCAGCCCAGGTAGTTCTCGAAGGCTTCTTCCAGCACCCCGGCGACCTCGCCCATGGTCATCGCCACGTGGTGCTCGAAACCGTTGCGGCAGATGAAGCGCATCAGGTCCTGCAGCTGCGGCACGTGCGCCACCGCCCGGTGACCGAAGGTGTCCAGCGGGTCGTTGGTCAGCGCGCCCTCGCCCACGTAGGCGCTGATCATCCCGTTG
>JBJSYW010000403.1:0-7878 GCA_046089985.1 Chloroflexota bacterium | reverse complement strand
ATACTCGCCGAACTCATATTGTCCCAGGTTTGGCCCGGAGGTGTAGACGAACGAGCCATTGTTGTTCCAGTCGAACCAGCCAGCCACGTAGGTGTTGGTGTCGGTGATGTTGGCGGTGACGCGGATCTGGCGGGTCAGCCCGGGCGCCCAGGTGTCGAAGGTGTGGATCAGCGTCAGGCCGTCTTCGTCGCTCGTGTTGTTGGTATCGTCGCCGGTGGCGGTGCCGTTCGGCAGGCCGTTGTTCTCGGCGTCCCAGCGCGAGCCCAGGAAGTTCTTCACTTTGCTGGTGGCGCGGATGTGGCACGGGCCTTCATCGGTCAGGGTGGTGCGGTAGGTGGTCGGGCTGGCGTTGTAGCTGCTGGGCAGGTCGCCGCAGTCCATGATGGCGAAGAAGCCAAAGTCCTGCTGGGTCAGCCCGGCGGGGGTGAGGCTGACCGCGGCCCAGTTGTCGCAGCCGCCGATACACGCAGTGGGGTCGGCGGTCTGGGTCATGCCGGTCAGCGAGGGTTCGTTCCGGTTCACCGAGACCAGGTAGTCGCCGGTGGGCAGGTTGTTGAAGGCGTAGGACCCACTGGCCTGGGTGGTGGTCACGGCGATCTGCAGCCAGGTACCGTCTGCCTGCTTTTTGTACAGCACGACGCTGATACTGCCGATCGGCGTGTCGACGCTGCTGGTGTACAGGCCGCCGTTGCCATTGGCATCGAAGAAGACCGACCCGCTCAGGCTGTAGCTGCCGGCGTAGCGGAAGCCGAAGTCCAGCCGGTTGTTGCAGTTGGTCGCGCAGGGGGCGGAGCCGCCATAGCTGACCAGGCCGTTGTTCATCGTAAAGGCGGTGGAGCTGTTCAGCCCACCGTCGGCGTCGAAGGTGGCTGTGGTATTGGCCGGGGCGTTGGGCACACGGATGGTGTAGCTGCCGTTCTGGGTCAGCCCGCCGAAGCTGTAGTAACCGTCTGTGTCGGTCACGGTGGTCTGGGTGGTCCCGTTTGGCAGGATCAGCTCGACGGTCACCCCGCCGATGCCGGCTTCACCTGTGTCGTATACGCCGTTGTTATTGTTGTCAAACCAGACGAAGTCGCCGATGGCGCCGAGCGGCCGGTAGCCGAAGTCACCCGACAGATAGTACTGCGCCGGGCGGATGTTCACCGTCACCATGTGGTCGCAGTCGCTGCTCTGGCACGGCACGTTGGTGGCATCCGGGTCGCTGGTCAGGCTCCAGGCGGAAGACCCGCCGGGCAGCGTGGAGGGGTCGACGATCACGAAGTAGGTGCCCGAGATGACCCCGGTGAAGGTGTACATGCCGGAAGCGTTGGTGACATCGCTGCCGATCAGCGTATCCACGCCGCTGTTATAGAGCCCGTTGTTGTTGCTGTCGAGATACAGCCGCACGGTCACGCCGCTGATGCCGGCTTCGCTGAGCTGGTCCTGGGTGCCGTCGCCGTCGTTGTCGCGGAAGATGGTATCGCCGATCAACCCCGGGCGAGCGAAGCCGAAATCGGCCAGCTTGTACTGCTGGTAATCGGTCAGGCTGACGCGAAGCGGGTTGTTATCGTCGCCGTTGACTGCCAGGCCGTCGTTGGTGCTGATGATGTAGCGGCTGCCGAAGACATCGGTGGGCAGATCCGGGTCGCTCTCATCCACCACCACCAGGTATTTGCCGGCCGGCAGGTAGCTGAACTGGTACGCGCCGCCGGCGGCGGTGGATACAGTCTGCACCAGCGGGTCGCCGCTGTCGCGGATACCATCGTCGTTCAGGTCCAGATACAGGCTCAGGCTGATGTTGGCGATGCCCGGCTCATTAGCGTCCTGGAAGCCGTTGGCGTTCAGGTCTTTCCAGACGAAGTCGCCGATCGAAGCCGTGCCGCGCGGCTGGTAGCCGAAGTCCAGCGCCAGGTTGCAGGCAGTGCCGCTGCAGGCGGCGGTGCCGATCTGGGAGACGTTGCCGCTCGAGACGATCACCGGGGTGGCGGTGCTGTTCAGCGTTCCGTCGGGGTCTTTGGTATTCGGCCAGCTGGCCGGCAGATCCAGGTCGCTGCGATCCACGACCACGATGTAGCCGCGGTTGGCGACGTTGGTGAAACTGTAGGCCCCGCTGCCGTCGGTGGCGGTGGTCGCAATCAGGCTGTCTTGCCCGGCGTCGATCACGCCGTCCAGGTCATCGTCGGCATACAGCCTGACGGTGACATTCGGGATGCCCAGCTCGCCGGTTTCCTGCACGCCGTCGCCGTCCCAGTCTTTGAACAGCGTATCGCCGATGGTGAGCGAGCCGGTGCGGTTGTAGCCGAAGGTGTAGTAGGCGGCATAGCCGCCGGCGGGCACGCTGATGTTCCCGCTCAGGTTGTCCGGCAAGCCGGATGGATCGTAGGTGTTGCTCCAGCCGGCGCTGCCGCCCGGCAGCGAGCTGACGTCTACCTTGACGTAGTAGGTGCCGGCGGTGAAGCCCGAGAACAGGTAGTCGCCGTTGGCGGTGGTGGTAGTGGTGGCGGTGGCGGTGCTGCTGCCGCAGCTGGTGGTGGCAACGGTGCTGGCGCACAGCCAGACGCGCACACCCGACAGCCCGTTCTCGCCGCTGCTCAGGCTCTGCGAACCGTTGCCGTTGACGTCTTCCCATACATTGCCGAACAGCGCCGTGGTTGCCTTGCTGGCTCGTTGGTAGCCGTAATCCATCGTCAGCCGGTCGTTATTGGTGGTCAGGCCGTCGGTGTTGTTGATCTCAAAGCCGTTGCCAGGGGTGGCGGTGGCGCTCCACTGCGCCGCGCCGCCCGGCAGTGTGGCGGAGTCGACGTAGATGTAGTAGCTGGTCCGGTCGGGCAAGCCGGTGAACAGGTAAGCGCCGTTGGCATCCGTCACCGTGGTGCGCTCAAAGGTCGGGTTGTTGCAGCCGGTGGTGTCGCAGATGCGCACCGTCACACCCGGCAGACCGGCCTCGCTGGTCTCGGGAGAGCCGTTGCCGTTGGCGTCATACCAGACCAGGTCGCCGACCGAGCCGGCCGGGTAGATGGACACTGGGGCGGCGCTGTCGGGCGGGGTGTTGGCTGGTTTGCCGCTGCCGAAGAGCGGCTGGCGCACCAGGGCGGTGTTGGTGGTGTTCAGAGGCGTGACGCCGGTGTTGGCCAGCGCGGTATAGGTGACGTAGATGATCTTGGTCTGCCCGGCGTACAGCGGGCCGGCGTTGGCCCAGCCCAGCCGCCCGGTGTTGGCATACGGGGTGGTCAGCCCGGTGACGGTGCTGTTGGGGGCCAGGCTGGCCGAGACGAACTGCAGCCGGGCTGCGTCGTAGGTGTCGGTCAGCGGCAGGCTGACGATGGTCTGCTGCTGGCCGCCGCAGCTCCCGCCGCCGGTGGAGCCAATGATGAACCCGGCTGCATCCAGCTCGATATCGCCGGATGTGCCAGAGCTGCCGCCCTTGTCGCCGATCAACTGCAGTTCGGTCAGGTTGTTGGCAAAGTCGCTCCAGGTCCAGGTGCGCAGGTTTGTGATGTCTTCTTCGATCAGGTAGATCTTGCCGTTGCCGCCCGGTTCGGTGAACTTGTCGGCGTTGGTGTAAATGTAGCTGCGCACGCTGGCATTGTTATAGAAGATGTTCAGATCGACCGTGTCGGTGTCCTTCAGCTCTTTCTTTTCACGCACGTAGAGCACCACCTTGACGGAGCTGATCGTCCCAGGCTGGGCGGCGGTGTTGAACCCGCTCAAGCCAAGCAGATCGCTGTTGTTCTCCATGTTCGTGTAGGCGTACTTGCCGTCCGGGGCAAAGCGGCTTTCGCTGGCGGCGATCCACTGCGCGTTTCCGCCGTTGCCGCCTGGCGGGGTCAGCGAGCTATCGGCATGGGCGATCGACGACCAGACCTTGTACTGGCAGGCGCTGCCGCCGGCGCCGTCGCCGGGCAGCAGGTTGTCAAGCTGCAGGGCAAAGGTGACCGTATCCCCTTCATAAACATTCCCAGCGTTGACCAGGCTCTTGGTCAGGCGCAGCGCCGGGCCAAAGCCGAAATCGGCGCCGGTGTAGGCCGCGCCGTCTGCCAGGTCGGTGACCGATAGCTGCGACGGCGAGGTCGGCCCGAAGCCGACCGGCAGGTCGGGATCGCTGGTGTCCACCTGCACGATGAAATCGGCCATGCTGCCGCCCGGCAGGGCGGAGAAGGTGTAGCCGCCGCTGCTGTTGGTGACCTGGGTGGCGATCAGCGGCTCGCCCGGGTCAAGTATGCCGTCGCCGTTCTTATCGTAATACAGCTGGACAGTGACGTTGGCGATACCGGTCTCGCCGGCGTCTTGCCCGCCGTCCGAGTCGGCGTCATTCCATACCAGGTCGCCGATGCTGCCGGTGCCGCTTAGCATGGTGACCGTGCTGCCGCAGCCAAAGCTGCTGCCGCCGCCAAAGGTGGCGCAGGCGGTGTTGTCGATGATTGGGCTGCCCGAGTAGGCCGGGGCAGTGCTGGGGGCGCGGGCCTGGAAGGTAGCCGTCCCACTGGCCAGCGGGGCCAGCGGCTCGTTCAGCCACCACTGGATCACCACCAGGCTGCCCGGCGCGCTGCTGCGTGTATTGCCCAGGCTGGACGAGAAGGTTTTGCCGCTGTCGGTGGAGTACAGGATGGTGCAGCCGCCGCTGACGGTGCAGCCGGCCGAGCCGCCGATGTATTCCAGCCCATTGGGCACCGTGTCGGTGATCACCAGCGGCATGTTCACCCCGCCGGTGCTCATCGTCAAGCCGGCCTTGGTGGTGGCGCTGGTGTTGGCGAAGGGGATGTTATAGGTAAAGGTCGTGCCCTTCGATACGCTGGTGGGGGTGCTGGTCTTGCTGATCGTCACCTGCGCTGCAGAGCTTCCCAGCGGCGGGATGCCGGCGCCAAAGTCGCCGTTGAATTTCTCGTTGTTCGAGCCGGAGGCCACTTCCTGGTAGGGGCTTAACCCCACGGCGCAGTTCCCGCCCATCGCCATGAAGGTGTAATACACGTTGCCGATGGCGCCGTTGTTGTCTTCCGGCAGGTTGGCGAAGAACAGTTTATCGGTGAAGTTGATGATCATCGGCGGGTTGCCGCCGCTGCGCGAGACGGTCAGCACGCCGCTGGTGCGGATCAGCCGGAAGCAGGACGGGTCGTAGGCCGGGTCGCCGATCGGCTGCATCCAGGCGTTATAATCGTAAATGTAATCGCTGTCGTTGTCGAACCCATAGCGGATCGTGCCCAGGTCGTAGCGCACGCCGTTGGAGGTGATGATATCGCCCGGGTTGGCGACGCTAGTGTTGGTGTTGAACCAGGCGCCATTGGGGTTCGGCTCGATCTTGTTGGCCATGGCCGAGATCTCGTTGCGCATCGTCATGGTCCAGGTCTTGGTGTCGCTGACGGTGCTGCTGTTGTAGGTGCCGGTGCCCCAGATATCGAAGTTCAGGTACAGGTCGTCAAAATAGGTGTTTGAGATGCCCCAGACCGGGGAATTGCCGCCGTCGCATGGCGCGCTGTCGTTGGCCTCGCACATCGGGTAGGTGAAGTGCCAGTACTGCACCCGGCATTCACCCGGCGCCAGGGTACCGATATAGCGGCTGGCGTCCTTTGCGCCCAGCACGCCGCCCAGGTGGTTAAAGCGGTAAACCACGCCGGGGGTGTCCAGGCGGGGGTGCTTGGCGATGAAGGCTGCGTCGGCGGTGCGGGCCGGGTAAATGCCTGGCGTGCTGGCCCCAGCCGGCAGGTTATCGCCGATGTAGCCGTACACGTTGGTCATCGTGCTGGCGCCTTTATTGCAGAATTTGCCTGCCACGGTCGCCACCGACGGCGCATAGGTGGATGGCGAGCTGACGTTCGAGTCGACGACCAGGTTGTAGCCGGCAAGGATGGTGACGGTCAGGTCATCGGCGCCGCCGCGCACCAGCGAGAACTGGTAGACCAGCATAGCCGCCGCCAGCAGCACCGGCAGCGCCAGCAGCAGCGCTTTGCGGGCCAGGGAAAACCGGGTGGAGATTTGCGAGGAGGAATTGATCATTGCTCAAACGTCCTTATCGATTTAATCATTGATAATCGGTTATCAGTTTGCCGCCTGTCAGCGCAGGCCGGGCTCCGCGTGCAGTTCAGCCAGGCGCCGGAATTGATCCAGCACCCGGGCGGTTACCTGCGAGTCGACCAGCGATTTGCCGCGGTAGACGGCGCGCACCATATGAATAATTTCGTCCGACAGGCTGGATTTTGGCAGGTGGGCGCGGGCTCCGGCCTGCAGCGCGCTCAGAATGTTTTCCACATCCCGGAAGACGGTCAGCAGGATCACGCGCGCTTCCGGGTTGGCGCGCATAATCAACTCGGTGGCCTGCACGCCGTCCATGCCCGGCATTTGCAGGTCCATCAAGATCACATCCGGCTCCAACAGCTTGACCAGCGCCAGCGCTTCCTGACCGCTGGCGGCTTCTCCCACCACCGACAGGTCCTTCTCGGAACTGCAGATGGTGCGCAGCTCACGCCGGTAGCGCGGCAGATCATCCACCACCAACACGCGGATGATTGGCCGGCCATCGGCCCGCTCGTCCGGCTGTTCGGCCGGCTGGGTTGCATATACAGGGTGTGTGATCAGAGGTCCGGTGCCCACGCTCGAATTATCGGGCGCAAACGCAAGCCGGCCTAGAGGAAATCACCCCGCCTCAGGAGGGAATTTGTCCCGGCGCACCGGGAGTGTGGTTGGATGGGGATGGTTGGGGCGGGTTAGCTGTTCTGCCCGGGGTGCAGCCCGACGATGCCCTGGCGCAGGGCCAGGATAGCGGCCTGGGTGCGGTTGTTGACGTGCAGCTTCTGGTAGATGGTGGTCAGGCGGTTGACGACCGTTTTTTCGGAGATGTTTAACCGCCTGGCGATCGCCGGGTTGTCTTCGCCTTGCGCCACCAGCTTCAGGATATCGGTCTCCACCTCGGTCAGCTGCTGCAGCTCGGGGGCCACCGGGCGGCTTTCGCTCATGCGCTTGAACTCTTCCAGCACCCGCCAGGCGATGTTGGGGTCGATCAGCGCTTCGCCGCGTGCCACGGCGTAGATCGCCTGCACCAGCGCTTCCTGCTCAACGTCCTTCAGCAGGTAGCCGCGCGCCCCGGCCCGGATGGCCGAAAAGATGTGCTCTTCGGTGCGTGAAACGGTCAGGATGATGATCCCCGTCTGCGGGGCCTGGGCCAGGATGCGCCCGGTAGCCTGGATCCCGTCCAGCACCGGCATCTGGATGTCCATTAAGATCACATCCGGCCGCAGGCGCAGCGCCAGCTCCACGGCATCGGCCCCGTTCTGGGCTTCGCCTACCACCTGAATCAACGGAGCGTCCTGGCAAACCTGCACCAGGCCGCGGCGGAATATTGGGTGGTCTTCGGCGATAATTACGTGGACAACGTCATCCATCAGCTGCATCAAACCGTCTGGCTCGAGTAAGGTAGATACTTAATTGTAGCACATAGACTATGTAATCATACCTATTAGAGCTGTTGGTTTTGGATGAATTTTCGCCGGAATCAGCGCATCAGCGACAGGGTGATGGTCAGCAGACCGGCCGCGGTGCAGTAGATGGCGAAGACGGTCAACGGGCGGCGGCACAGGTAATCGATCAACCAGCGGATGGACAGGTAGCCGGTGACGCCGGCGGCCAGGAACCCCGGCGCAAAGGCCGGCAGCAGGCGGCCGGCATCCGGCATTTGCAGCAGGTCAACCGTCGCCACCAGCCCGGCGCCCAGCATCACCGGCACCGACATCAGGAAGGCGAAGCGCGCCGCGGAGGTGCGGTCGAATTTGAGCAGCATGCCCCCGGCGATGGTTGACCCCGAGCGCGAAATGCCGGGGAAGATCGAGATCGCCTGGAACAGCCCAACCCACAGCGCGTCCCATGCGCTTATCTGCGACAGGTCGCGCTTCTGCTTGCCCAGCCGTTCGG
>JBJSYW010000402.1:0-8458 GCA_046089985.1 Chloroflexota bacterium | reverse complement strand
GGCGCTGCTGGCCGGGCTGTGGCTGGGCCTGGCGGTCTTGCTGGTGCTCTCGCTGGGCGTGTGGGCCGCCCCACGCCGCGCTGCGCCCCCGGATCGCCATCCGGGCCGCGACGAGCCGGGCTAGACCTGTCCGCCGCGCCTGCACCCCAAACCACCGCGCGATCGTACGCGACAGAGCCGCCGGACGGTCCCTCGACCGGCCGGCGGCTTTGCTCCCCTGCGCCTCAGCGGTTATGCCACAGGGTGAAGTTCTTCAGGATCGAGCTGCCCAGGAACTCGCGCAGGATCGAGTTATCCGGCACCTGGCCCGGGTCCAGCGGCAGGAACCATTCCAGCAGCGCCAGCAGGCGCTTGGCTTCGATGTGCTCAGGGGTGTTGAACGGCACCTGGCGCAGCAGCGGCTCGGCCAGCGGTTTGAGCGCCGCCAGTTCATAAACCAGCGCCGAGTTGAACATCACATCCGCGTTTTCCTGGTAGGGGAAGATGTAGCGCTTCTCGCCGCGCCGCACCGACTCCCAACGCTGGATGGTGTGGGTGGCGCTGTAGCCGCGCTCACGCGCATCACGCACGATGCGGCGCAGCAGGCGTGTATCGGTGGTCGAAATGCGGTTGTGGCGGTCCAGGTTCAGCTGGGTCAGCGCCGAGGCGTAGATACGGAAGGTCTGCTCAGCGGGGAACTGAGACAGCAGCTGCGGGTTCAGCCCGTGGATGCCTTCCATGATGATCAGCTCGCCCGGGCGCAGTTGGATCTCCTCGCCCACCAGGCTCTTGCCGCTGATGAAATCGTAGCGCGGCAGGATCACTTTCTGCCCGGTGATCAGCGCTTGCAGGTCCACATCCAGCTGCAGGCGGTTCAGCGCCGAGATGGCCTCGAAATCGGGCTTGCCGTCCTCGCCCAACGGGGTGTTGTCACGGTCGATGAAATAGTCATCCATCGCCAGCGGGAACGGCGAGATACCGCTAGCCAGCAGCTGCACTGCCAGCCGTTTTGAAAAGGTGGTCTTGCCCGACGAGGATGGCCCGGCGATCAGCACCAGGCGCACCTGCTCGGCCCGGTTGGCGATCTGGCGGGCGATCTCGGTGACGTGCTGTTCGTGCAGCGCCTCCGACACCAGGATCACCTCGTCGCCCCGCCCGGTGCGGATAGCCTGGTCCAGCGCGGCCACGTTGGCGATTCCCAGCCGGTCCAGCCAATCGCCGTAGCGCCGGAAGGCTGCCAGCAGCTTGGGGTACTCGGGCATCGGCAGCAGCCGGGTGGGCGCGTGGCGGCGCGGGAAGCGCAGCGTGAACCCGCTGCCGATCAGGGTCAACTGGAACCAGCGCAGGTAGCCGGTGCGAGGCACCATGTAGCCGTGGTGGTAGTCGCGATACTCCAACAGCTGGTATAGGGTCAGGTAATCTTTGGTGCGGTGCTGCAGCAGGCTGACCTTCTCATCCTTGCCGGTGGAGCGGAAATATTCGATCGCCTCTGCCAGCGGTGTTTCGTGGCGGTCAAACGGCAGGTCATCCTCCACCAGCTGGCGCATCGCCGCTTCCAGGTAAGCGATCTCCGCATCGTTCAGCGGGTCGCGGCCGGAGACCTGGCAGAAATACCCCCCAGACGAGACCGAGTGATCAACGGTCAGCACGGCGCCCGGGAAGCAGCGGTCGAAAGCTGCTTCCATCAGGAACACCAGCGAGCGGCGGTAGATCAGCATGCCGTCGGCTTCGCCCATTGTCACCGGGCGCACGGTGGCTTCCATCTTGATCGGGTAAGTCAGCTCGCGCAGATCGCCGTTCACCACCGCGCCCACGATCGGCGGGTTATCGGCTTCCGGCAGCGTCGTCAAGAAGCGCTCCACCGCCAGGCCGCGCGGCCCGCGCAGCACACGTCCATCGGGCAGGTGGATTTCCACGCTCTCGCCCGGCTTGACAGCTTTTATTTCAGGATCAGGAACTTGGATCATCGATTCTCGTTTTTCTGCTGGGATGAGTGAATACCGAATTGTAACACGGAGCGCGGAAGCGTGAATCGTGTCAGACAGATGCTTACATCAATATCAGAAACAGTCTACCCGGTATCCGTCGTTTTCGACGCTTCGATCCGGTATAATTTGATCGGGGAAGGGGAAATTCCTTAAGCAGTTGTAGAAAAGGAGGCCGGCGGAAGTTTTTGCGCGTTTGATTGTTTCTGTTCATTGTCCCGTCTTCGTGATCATTTGTAATAGATAGATTATCAGGAATGGTGTATGAGAGTACTAATTGTCGATGATCATGTACTGTTCCGGCAAGGCCTGGTGAGCCTGTTCCAACCCCAGCCGAACTTCCAGGTGGTGGGGGAAGCAGGGTCGGTGCGCGAAGCGATTGAGAAAAATCTGCAAGTGCAGCCCGAACTGGTCTTAATGGATTTCTGCCTGCCGGATGGCACCGGCTTGGATGCCGCCGAGCAGATCCTGGCTGTCCGCCCGCGCTGCCAGGTGGTCTTCCTGACCGTACAGGAGGATGACGAAACATTGTTCAACGCCATCCGCAAGGGAGCCAGCGGCTTCCTGTTGAAGAACCTGCCGCTCTCCCGCCTTTTAGCCAGCCTGGAAGCTGTCCAGCACGGCGAACCGGCCCTGTCGCCCGAACTGGTCGGGCGCATCTTCCGCGAGTTCGCTCGCACCGAGCGCGCGTCGCACCGCAGCGCCAACCCGCTCGGCCACCTGAGCCAGCGCGAGGCCGAGATCTTGCACGAACTTACCACCGGCGCCACCAACCAGGAGATCGCCCAGCGCCTGTTCCTGGCTGAAAACACCGTCAAGCATCACGTGCACAATATCCTCGATAAGCTGGACCTGGAGAACCGCCGCCAGGCGGCCTACTTTGCTCGCCAGAACGGCCTGTAAGCCCATAACCATCTCACCCGGTTAACCCCCGGGCTAACCCGCCCCGCCTGAGGACCATCCCTGCGATGGTCCTTTTTGCATCCCTGAGGTAGGACCTTGAGCCATAGCCGCGCCGGAGATTTGCGGATATCCTTAGCGCCTGCTGCGTATCCGGAATGTCAGATCCTACGTAAGCGAGCCTATTGATGGAAGCGATATCGGTCCTGGTGTTTTACTGCACGTCTTTACTGGCCTTGGGGGTGGAGAGCATGCTGACCGGGCATGACCATATCCACACCGCAGTGGTGCATGGTCTCCCGGAGGATGGCGACCGGTTGAACGACCTGCTCGACCAGCACCGCCCGGATGTGGTTCTGCTGGTCGGCTGCCAGAAAAACGCCCCCGTGGCAGTCTTGCTGCCGCTGCTCGCCCGTGCCCCGGCCATGCGGGTCATTATCGTCAACCTGGAACATAACTGGCTGCAGGTTTATCAGAAACAGGATGTGCTGCTCACTCGCTCATCCGACCTGCTGCAGGTGCTTAACAGCAGTTGGTGATTTTTGTTGTTCAGGAGGAATAGGCATGAATCGATGGTTAGATCAGAATGAAAAAAGGGGCAGGCCGGCTTGGCGGTGGCTCTTCGCGCTGCTGTTCATCTCCGGTCTGTTCGCCGGCCCGCAGGGCCTCCCGGCGGCCCCTGCCCGGGCGGCTGCGCAGAGCAGCACGCTGCGCCTGAAGGTGGTCAGCGCGCGCAGCGAGCCGGACCACCCCGGCGGCGCAGTGGCTGCCGGCGACCCGGTCGAAACGTACCGCTTCATCATCAACGTAGATAACACCGGCGATCCAAGCCAACCGCGCCAGGCCGGCTGCTCGCCCAGCGACCCGGGCTACCCCGACAGCTGCGATTGGCCCTCGATCCGCAGCGTGCCCGGGGCGGCCCCGATCTTCACCCAGGGCGACCAGAGCCTGCTCAACCTGGTGGATGGCATCGACCTACCGGATGGCAAGTACCTGATCTCGGTGCTGGCCGACGGCTACAAGCTGAGCGGGGCCTACTTCACCATCCCGCTGCCCGCAGATGCGCCGGTGGAGGTGGCCTTGCAGCCTCACCCGCTGCCGCCCGCCACCATGCGCATTAAGGTTTTTGAGGATATCTCGTCCACCAACGGCCAGTTTGACGCCCCCGGCGAGCACGGTCTGCCCGGCTTCAAGGCGGTGATCAATGATATCCTGGGCCAGGTCAGCACCGACATCTTCGGCAACCCACTGTGCACCACCTATGATGCCGCTGGTGAACCGGATGGCATCACCAACTGCCTGGTCAGCGACGCTGACGGCGAGATCACCATCCCCAACCTCGGTCCCAACCGCTATGACGTGCTGGTGACCGCCCCTTCCGGCTCGCAGTGGGTGCAGACCACAACGCTGGAAGGGTCTCACTCCTGGGACACCTGGCTGCAAGAGGGCGGGTCGGGGCTGGACAATGAGTTCATGCTGGCCGGCGAACCGTTCCCCTGGACCATGTTCGGCTACGTGAACCCCACTGACCAGCTGAACAACACCCAGGTATCGGGCGGGATCCAGGGGACGATCGTCGCCGCCTCGGTCTTTATGCCGTGGGGCGGCGGCGGGCTGCCCTACTATGGCGAGCAGTGGAACGGCCTGAGTGGAGCGCACGTCAAAGGCCCGGTGAAGGACGCCTGGGTGGCCCTCTCTGATTTGCAAAACGGCGATACGCTGGTCTACGCCGCGCCCGCCCAATCCGACGGCTCCTTCCAGATCAACAACGTCCCGGACGGCAATTACTTCTTCACCTACTGGGACTACCAGCAGCACTATATCCTGGACTGGATGCAGGTCACCGTGTCGGATGGGCAGATGGTCGATATCGGCACGCCCTTCTTGACCGGCTGGTTCACCCAGGTCGAAGGGATGGTCTTCAACGACGCCAATGCCAATGGCAAGCGCGACCCCGGCGAACAGGGCGTCAGCGATTACTTTGTGCTGTTGAAGGACCGGGATAATACTGAGATCGACCGGATGACGATCGGCGTAACCACCGACCATATGGGTTACTACTTCTTCGACCGCGTCTACCCGATGGGGTCGTGGATGGTGCTGGAAGCCTATAATGACCGCTACTACACCACCGGGGTCACCTACCAGGTGGAGAACCAGCCCGAGGAAACCACCGTGCTGGGGGCGGGCGTCGATATCGGCATCCTGCCCTTCATGGGCCATACCGCCCGGGTCGACTGGGGCGTGCGCGCCTACGAACCGGGTGTGAACGGCGGCATCGTGGGCACCGTCTTCTACGACACTACCCGCAACGAGCTCGACCCGCGCTACCAGGCGGTTGAAGGCTGGGCGCCGGGCATCCCCGGGCTGCGTGTGAACGTCTGGGAGCCGCTCAAAGACGCCGGCGGGGCGTATATCAAGGCCGCCGACGGTTCCTACGCCCGCGGCAAACTGCTTAATAGCGCCCTGACCGAGACGTGGGAGCAGCCGGTGGACTGCCAGGCGCGCGACGCCGACGGCCGGGCGGTCGATCATCCGGCCCTGCTGCCGCCCGCCGCCGGCGGCTACCGCTGCCTGGAATCGCCCGTCATGGGGCTGCAGATCCAGAACGGCTTTGCCTCGCTGGACGGCAACTACGGCTTCGGCACGATCTGGACCGCCGGGCTGGACCCGGACACCTACGAACCGCTGGCGGTGCCCGGCAACAGCGAAGTGAGCATGCCTGCCGGCGATTACCTGGTCGAAGTCGAAATCCCCGCTGACAGCTTTGGCCGTCCGGTCTACCAGGTGGTCAAGGAAGAGGATATCAACGTTTTCAACGGCGACCAGTTCGCCCCGCAGATCCCACCGCCGGCCTGCGTGGGGCCGCTGCACGTGGTGGATGTAGCCGGGATTGGTACGGATGGCCCGCAGGCGGTCGACAACCCGTCCTTTGCAGAAGCCGGCGGCAGCCCGTACGAGGGCCTGTCGAAGCCGCTGTGTGACACCAAGCTGGTGACGGTCAGCAGCGGGCGCTCGATCGCCCCCACGTTTAACCTGTTTACCGATGTGCCTATCCCCGGCAAGTGGAAAGGCTACATCATCGACGACCTGACCCTGGCGACCGATCCGGCAAACCTGAGCTTCGGTGAGAAAGCCGGCGTACCCAACGCCCCGATCGGCGTGTACGACTTCACCGGCCGCCTGTTCACCACCATCACCTCCGACCCCAATGGGATGTACGAGGTGCTGCTGCCGTCCACGCACAGCATCAACTGCCCGTCGCCGTCTGGGGTCTGCCCGAACGTCTACTACATCCTGGGCAACGACCCCGGCCAACCGGGCGCGCTGAACCCCAATTACAACCCGCACTACCGCACCATCGGCACCTCGTTCGAAGTCTGGCCCGGGGCAATGCTGCCTTCCGACCTGGCTCCGACCCAGATCGTCACCGGTCTGCTGGCCCCGGGCAGCAGCGTGACCATGCCGGTGCAGTGCCGGCTCGACAGCGCTTCGCCGCAGCTGTACGCCGTGGCGCAGCCCTATGCGGTGGTCGATCCGCTGACCAATACCGGCGGGCAGGTGCAGATCTCAGGCGTCGGTTTTGGCGCTCAAGGCCCGGGCAGCCAGGTGACCCTGGACGGCAGCCTGGCGCTGCCGGTGCAGGCGTGGAGCGATACTCAGATCGTTGCCGATATCCCGCCCGACACTAAGCCAGGCGCCTGGCAGCTGGCGGTCAGGAACGACGCCGGCGTCTCCACCGTCAACGGGCTGACCTTCCACGTACTGGGCGACGTCAATGCAGGGCCGTTCCCGGCTACCCCGGTGCGCGATAACTTCAACCGCAGCAATACCTTTGCCGGCCTGGGCAGCTCGTCCGGCTGGGCGGGTGACCTGCTGCTGTTCAATATCAACAATAACCAGGGGCGCTCCTATGCGGGCGGTTTCCTGTGGTGGAACCCGGCCAACGCGGTCTTTTCGGCCGACCAGGAAGCCTACCTGACCCTGACCGACATCTCTACCACGGCTGGGACGCAAGGGGTGATGCTCAAGTTTAACGGGCTGCACCCGGCCCTGCCGGCCGCCTCCTGGGTCGAAGCCGCCTACAGCCCGGCCTCGGGCGGGCAGGTCAGCGTGCGCACCCAGGCCCCCGGTCAGGGTGTGGTCACTCGCACCGCCATCCCGGGCGCCTTTGTCAACGGCGACCGGCTGGGAGTGCGCATCACTGCCGATGGCCAGGTGAGCGTTTACCGCAACAGCCTGCAGATCGGCGCAGTGAACGTGACCGCCGGGGCCAATCCCTGGCCGACCGGCCTGGCGCTCTCCGGCGGCCGGGTGGGGATCCACTATGCCGGGACCGGCTTCACCGCAGCCGCCGATGCCCGCTTTGACGACTTTGGCGGCGGCAATATCACCCCCGCGCCCACCTACCGCCCGGATATCTATGAGGCCGGGCCGGGCAAGACCTATGCCACGATCCAGGCTGCCATCGACGCGGCTGCGGCGCAGCCGCAGCGCGATGCCCTGGTGGTGGTTTATCCCGGCGCACCGGCTGCCTGGAACGGCGAAGGGGCTTACCTGGAAAACCTGCTGATCTACACCCCGCTTAAGCTGCAGGGCGTCGGCCCGGGCGGGCCGGATGTCCCCGGCGCAATCCTCGACGGGCGCGGCGTGCTGGGCGACAGCCCGGCGGCCTCCGCCTGGCGCAGCAAGGCCCAGGCGCTGGCCTGGGACGGCAGCCAGCAGCTTTATGAAGGCGCAGTGATCACCCTGCTGGCCGAAGACGGTGAATTCAAACCGGCCTACCCGGCTGCTATCGACGGCTTTACCATCCAGGGCGGCGACCAGCAGGGTTTCCCCGGCACGCTGCCGGATGGGGCCATCATGGAGATCCAGGGCGGCGGTATCTTCGCCAACGGCTACGCCCGCTTCCTGCGCATTACCAACAACGTGCTGCGCAGCAACGGCGGTGCGTATGGCGGCGCAATCCGCCTGGGTACGCCGCACCTGCCGCAGCCGCTCAGCGACAGCCAGAACGACTATGTCACCATCCGCCACAACCGCATCATCGCCAACGGCGGCACCAACCTGGCCGGCGCAATCGGCATCTTCTCCGGCGCCGAGGGCTACCAGGTGGATCACAACGACATCTGCGGCAATTTCTCGGCCGAATACGGCGGCGGCATCAGCCACTACGGCTTCAGCCCCAACGGCCAGATCCATCACAATCGCATCTACCTGAACCGCTCGTACGATGAAGGCGGCGGCATCCTGATTGCCGGCGAGCTGCCTGCCAACCCGGCCGTGCTCTCGCCTGGCTCCGGCCCGGTGGATATCTTCGCTAACCTGCTGCAGGGCAACCTGGCCAACGACGATGGCGGCGGCATCCGCTTCCTGATGGCGGGCAACTTCCCGATGAATGTCTACAACAACATCATCGTCCACAACGTCTCCACCCATGAAGGCGGCGGCATCTCGCTCAACGACGCTCCCGACGTGCGGGTGTACAACAACTCGATCATGAAGAACATCACCACCGCTACGGCAATGACCAGTGACGGGCAACCGGCGCCCGCCGGGCTGTCCAGCTCGCAGAACAGCGCCCTGCTGCAGGC
>JBJSYW010000401.1:0-3265 GCA_046089985.1 Chloroflexota bacterium | reverse complement strand
ATGCGCATGGCGCCCGAGCCGCGCGGCCGCATGGACATCGTGGATGTCGACTCGATCCAGATGCTGTGGATCTTGCGCCGGATGCGCGATGAGGGCAAATACCTGGACGGGCGGCCGATGAAATTCCCGCCCAAGTTCTTCCTGGGCGCGGCGGCGGCCCCGTTCGCCAGCCGCCCCGAGTTCCAGGCGATCCGCGAGCACAAGAAGATCAACGCCGGGGCGCAGTTCTTCCAGACCAACCTGGTGTATGAGTTCAGCGGGCTGGAGACCTGGCTTGAAGCGCTGGCGAAGCGCAATATCCTGGATAAAGTCTACATCCTGGTGGGCATCACCCCGCTGAAATCGTTCAAGATGGCCAAGTACATGAACGACGAAGTGCCCGGCGTCTTCATCCCGGATGCGGTGCTGAAGCGCATGGAAGCCGCCGGCGATGGCGCCGAGGAAGAGGGCATCCAGATCGCCCTGGAGCTGATCCAGAAGGTGCGTGCCCTGAAGGCGGTGCACGGGATCCACCTGATGCCGGTCAACTGGGAAGAGGTGACCCCACGCATTGTGAAAGACGCCGGACTTTTGGAAGAAGTCCAGGCAGCCGCCTGAAATCCTTGAAGGGCTCGGGTCCATCCCGGGCCCGTCTTTTTTTTCAGGCCGGGATATCGGGTAAAATAAGCGTTATAGGCTGGGCAATCCATGTGCAAAAGGACATGCTATGCCGGCAAAGCTGAAGTCCTGGTTCGGCCCGCCGCGACTGGATGGCGATGAAGAACTGCTGATGCAGGTGCACCTGCTGCATATCAGTCTGATTTTCGTGTCCGTCTACTTGCTGCTGGTGCTGCTGGTCTACCTGCTCGGCGCGGCGATGCCGTCCGGTGTGGTGCTGGTCGACGCACTGCTGCTGCTGGCGATGCCGCTGTTCCGCTGCTGGCTGCACCAGGGGCGGGTGCGCCTGGCTGCCTGGGGGCTGCTGCTGGCGGTCTTTATCGCTTCTACGCTGGTGATCTTCGCCATCGGGTCGGTCAATTTCCCGGCTACCACCACCTATGTGGTGATCATCCTGCTGGCGGGGGTCGTTTTCGGCCTGAATGGCGTTCGCCTGGTGGGCACGGCCGCTTCGCTGGCGGTGTTGGGGCTGCTGATTTATTTCAACCGCCAGGGGCCGCCCGGCGTCGTACTGGAGTATCTGCCGGTCTGGT
The DNA here is from genome assembly GCA_046089985.1 of Chloroflexota bacterium. Classification (GTDB taxonomy): domain Bacteria; phylum Chloroflexota; class Anaerolineae; order Anaerolineales; family UBA4823; genus RBG-16-57-11. The sequence continues at coordinate 2,075 of JBJSYW010000401.1, read as the reverse complement.
TCACCTATACCGTTGTTTTCCTGGTCTCGGGCAGCCTGGTGCATGCTGCTATGCAAGCCCTGCGGTTCGCCCTGGAGGCTTCGCGGGCCGAGAACGCCCGCCGCCGCGCGGCTGAGGATGAGTTGGAACTGCTCAACCGTGACCTCGAACAGCGCGTGGTCGAACGCACCGCCCAGCTCAGCCAGGCCCAGGACGAACTGCGCCGCGCTAACCTGGCCCTTGAGCGCGCCATGCGCGCCAAGGATGAGTTCCTGGCTTCGATGAGCCACGAACTGCGCACCCCGCTGACCGGCATCCTCGGCCTGTCTGAGGCGCTGGAACTGGACACCTACGGCCCGCTCAACTCGCGCCAGATGAAGGCGATCCAGATGGTCCAGTCCAGCGGCCGCCACCTGCTGGCGCTGATCAACGATGTGCTTGACCTGGCCAAGCTGGAAGCCGGCAAGTTGGCCATCGAGCCCGTGCCGCTTGACCTGCACCAACTGTGCCTGGAGGCGCTGCAGCTCACTCGCGGCATGTCCCACCAGAAGCGCCAGGCGGTCAGCTTCACCATCGAGCCGCTCAAGATCACCCTGCAGGCCGATCCGCGCCGGTTGAAGCAGATCATCGTCAACCTGCTCAGCAATGCGATCAAGTTCACAGCGGAAGGCGGGTCGCTGGGGCTGCAGGTGCACGGCGACGAAACCCAGCGCCTGGTGTTCCTGTGCGTGTGGGATCACGGCATCGGTATCCCCGAGCACGAACTCGACCGGCTGTTCCAGCCGTTCCAGCAGATCAACAGCAGCCTGTCGCGCGGCCAAGCGGGCAGTGGGCTGGGCCTGGCGCTGGTGCGCGACCTGGTCGGCAGCCATGGCGGCAGCGTGGCAGTGCAGAGCACCTATGGTGAGGGTTCCTCGTTCACCGTAATGCTGCCCTGGATCGTCCCGGCAGACACCAGCCGGCCGGATGAGACGCCGGAGGCGGCGGATGCGGCTGTGGCCGAGGCTGTACCGGGGAATACCTCACTTGCCGCCGGATCAGGCCCGCGCGTGTTCATCGTCGATGACAACCAGGCCAATGCGGAGATCCTGTGCGATTACCTGCAGATGCTTGGCATGCAGGTGCAGGTCAGCAGCGATGCCCGCCGGTTTCTGGAGCAGGCGCCGCTGGCCGTGCCGGATATCGTGCTGATGGATATCCAGATGCCCGAGATGGACGGGCTGGAAGCCATCCGTCGGCTGCGTGTTCATCCCGACCCGCGCCTGGCGTCTGTGCCGGTGGTTGCGCTGACCGCGCTGGCGATGGACACCGACCGCAGCCAGGCCCTGGCAGCCGGCGCCAACGAGTACCTCAGCAAGCCGTTCGCCATGCAGGATGTCGCCGGGCTGATCTCCAGCCTGGCCGGTGCAGGGCAGCCGGCGGACCCGGACCGGCGCGGTTAAGGCCGGGCAGCGCTCCGTCACCTGGCCCGGCGCGCCTGCGCTTGCGGGGGTTGACAGCCAGTGTACCGAGCGGTATACTAGCCGGCATGCAAACCACCGAAAACACCCGCGCCCGGCTGCTGGCCGGCGCAGTCGACCTGTTCGCGGCGCGCGGCTACGAAGCTGTCTCGGTGCAAGAACTGGCCGAGGCCGGCGGGGTGCAGAAGCCGACCCTGTACCACTTCTTCGGCAGCAAGCGCGGCCTGCTTGACGCTGTGCTGGAGCACAATTTTGCTGCGCTGTTCGCCGCCAACGGGCCGGCCTTGGTCTACCAGCGGGATCTGTTCCCTCCACTGCACGCCGCCGCGCTGGCCCAGTTCGATTTCGCGGCTGTCCGGCCGGCGTTTTATCGCTTGCAGCTGGCCGCCTGGTTCGCCCAGCCCGAGAGCGAGATTTACCAGGCCGTCATGCCCTACCACCAACAGCAGCAGGTTCACCTGGAAGCGTTCTTCCAGCGCGCCGCCCAGGACCACGGCAACATGCGCGGCCGCCATCACGCCTTCGCGCTGACCTACCTGGGTATGCTCAACACCTACATCAGCATCGGCCTGAACCGCGGCGAACGCCTCGACTCCGGGCTGGCGCAAGCCGCCGTGCGCCAGTTCATGCACGGCA
>JBJSYW010000400.1:0-5194 GCA_046089985.1 Chloroflexota bacterium | reverse complement strand
GGGCTGTCGACCCTGCTGACGCTGCTGTTCGGGCTGCCGGGGGCGTTCCTGCTGGCGCGCTACCAGTTTCCGGGCAAGGCGCTGCTGCGGGCGGTGACGGGGATCTCATTCGTGCTGCCCACGCTGGTGGTGGCGGCGGCGTTCAACGCCATCCTGGGGCCGCGCGGGTGGGCCAACTTGGGGCTGATGGCGCTGCTGGGGCTGGAGCAGCCGCCGCTGCACTTCACCAATACACTGGGGGCGATCTTGACCGCGCACGTCTTTTACAACACCACGATTGTGCTGCGCATTGTTGGCGATTTCTGGTCGCACCTGGACCCGCGCCTGGACTATGCGGCGCAGATGTTGGGCGCGGGACGGCTGGCGCGGCTGTGGCACGTGACGCTGCCGCTGCTGGCGCCGGCGGTGGCGGCGGCGGCCCTGCTGGTGTTCATCTTCGACTTCACCTCGTTTGGCGTGGTGCTGGTGCTGGGCGGGCCGCGCTTCTCGACGCTGGAGGTGGAGATCTACCAGCAGACCATCAGCCTGTTCAACCTGCCGCTGGCGGGGGCGCTTTCGATCCTGCAGCTCGGCTCAACCCTGGGGCTGACGGTGGCGTACACCGCGCTGAACCGCCGGCTGACTCGCCCGCTGCAGCTGCGCCCCCAGGCGCTCACGCTGCGGCGGCTGTCCACCTGGCGCGGGCGGCTGCTGGCAGGGCTGTATATCGGGCTGCTGCTGGGGCTGCTGACCCTGCCGCTGCTGGCGCTGGTCAGCCGGTCGCTGGTGCGGATCGAACCGGGGGCGGCAGCCGGGCAGTACGGCTTCCAGCCGACGCTGGATTTCTACCGCGAGCTGTGGATCAACCGGCGCGGGGCGCTGTTCTACGTACCGCCAGTGAAGGCGATCGCGATCTCGTTCGGCTATGCGCTGGCTACCGTGGGCCTGGCGCTGTCGCTGGGACTGCCGGCGGCCTGGGCGCTGGCACGCGACGAGCATTCGCCGGTCAACCGCCTGCTCGACCCGCTGCTGATGCTGCCGCTGGGCACCTCCGCGGTGACCCTGGGGCTGGGTTTTGTGGTCAGCCTGGACACCCCACCGCTGGACCTGCGCGCCTCGCCACTGCTGGTGCCGCTGGCGCATACGCTGGTGGCGTTTCCGTTCGTGGTGCGCAGCCTGACCCCGGCGCTGCGGGCGATCCGCCCGCGCCTGCGCCAGGCGGCGGCGATGATGGGCGCAACGCCGTGGCAGGTATTTCGCGAAGTGGACCTGCCGATGATCGGCCGAGCGCTTCTGGTGGCAGCGACCTTCGCTTTCACCATCTCGCTGGGCGAGTTCGGCGCCACGGCGCTGATCGCCCGGCCCGAGTACCCCACCATCCCGGTGATGATCTACCGCTTTATCTCGCAGCCGGGCGGGATGAACTACGGGCAGGCGCTGGCGCTGAGCACGCTGCTGGCGCTGATCACCACCGGGGCGATCCTGGCGATCGAGCGCTTCCGCAGCGCGGATATCGGCGAGTTCTAAGGAGGCGCATGCACGGCCTGAGCATCCACGCAATCTACAAATCGTTCGGCGAAAAACAGGCCCTGCGGGGCGTATCATTGGAGGCGCCGCAGGGGCAAATTTTAGCCCTGCTGGGACCGAGCGGCTGTGGCAAATCGACGCTGCTGTACACCATCGCCGGGCTGGAACGTCCCGACCAGGGCGAAGTGCGCTGGGACGGCGCACCGCTGACGCACACGCCGCCGCACCGGCGCGGGTTTGGGCTGATGTTCCAGGATTTTGCGCTGTTCCCGCACAAAGACGTCTACCAGAACGTAGCCTTTGGGCTGCGCATGGCGGGCGCGGCCCCGGACGAAATCCGCAACCGGGTGGAACAGGCGCTGGCGCTGGTGGGGCTGCCAGGGTTCGCCGCCCGCGACGTGAACACGCTGTCGGGCGGGGAGGCGCAGCGCATCGCCCTGGCGCGGGCATTGGCCCCGCGGCCGCGCCTGCTGATGTTCGACGAGCCGCTCGGCTCGCTGGACCGCGGGCTGCGCGAGCGGTTGGCGGCGGACCTGGCGGCGATCCTGCGCCAGAGCCGGCAGACTGCGATCTACGTGACCCACGACCAGGAAGAAGCGTTTATGATCGCCGACCGCGTGGCGGTGATGAACGCCGGTCAGGTGGAACAGGTGGGCGAGCCGCGCGAGATCTTCCGCCAGCCGCAAACCGTCTTCGTGGCGCGCTTCCTGGGGCTGAACAACCTGCTGCCGGGGCAGGTGGAGGCGGGGCCGGGCGGGCTGTGGGTGGTCAGCGCGCTGGGCCGGCTGCCGATCCCGGCGGGAGGCCCGGCGGCGGAGGCAGCCAGCAGCCAGGTGACGCTGCTGGTGCGCCCGGATGAGGCGCGGTTGGTGGAAGAGGAAGCGGCGCACGCCGGCCCGGGCGTGGATGGCGGCGGCTCAGCGCAAAAGCCGGCGCAGCCGGCAGCGGGGGAATTTTTGATCCACGGGCGGCTGGCAGCGGCGTCGTTCCGCGGCAGCCTGATGAAGGCCACGCTGGTGTTGGACGGGGCGCAGTTGGAGTTCGACCTGCCGTCGAACAGCCGGCTGCCGGCGCCGGGCGAACGGATTACGCTGCGGCTGCCGCTCACCGCGCTGCAGTTGTTTCCCAGCTAACGGGATTGCAAGAGGAAATTAAAGCTAACGGCTGCCGTTCAGTGACCTGATCGGCAGCCGTTGGCCTACGATGCCTGTTGCCTGTCCGAGGAAAGTAGAGGAGGGAAGCTTGCGGCATGGGCCGTTCTTCCCTCCCGTGAACTGGCGCCAGCGCGCTTGGAGACTTTGGTTTTTCCCCCTGCTCCGTAGTCTCGCGAAGCTCACCTTTTGGTAACAGTAAGCAACTGTACCCGGCTGCCGGCCCAGTCAGCGCCTTGATCACGCTGTTTCCTCTGGTCATGATGTCCAGCAGTATCTGATCATCACGATACCCTGATGATACCCGGGGGATCGATTCTTGTACCTAGGAATAGTACGGTTCCTTGCTCGGATTAACGATCAACCGCTTGTCAGGCTTTTCCTACACAGGAGGAAATTGCTTGTAGTCCTGTTCCTACATTTTCGCCCGGCTGCTGCTGATAATGATCTACCGGGCGGTATGATAGATTTAAGGCGTTCAGAGGCAAGCTGGTGAATGAGACTGTCTAAAGAATGGACCACGCGTGAAATCGTCCTGGGTACACTGCTGGTTGCAGCCGTCTTGGGTGTGCTGGCAGTGGTGGTGCAGTTTGCGCAGGTGCTGTTCACGATCTTCCTGGCGCTGACGCTGAGCGTGGCGTTGGAGCCAGCGGTGAACCGGCTGAACGGACGATCGCTGCGCCGCCCGGCGAGCGCGCTGCTGGTGTATGGGCTGCTGCTGCTGTTTGTACTGCTGCTGGTGGCGTTGATTGTGCCGCTGATCTATTCGCAGGTCAGCACGCTGCTGGCGCGCGTGCCGGAATACTACCAGGCGCTGCGAGACTGGCTGGTGCGTTCGCCGGCGGCGCTGGTGCGGGCGTTGAGCGCGCAGCTTCCGGCGCGATTAGAGGACCTGCTGGCCAGCGTGGTGCTGCCGCAGACTTCGGCCTTCTCGGCCGCAGCGGGTGTGCTGAACACCCTGTTCGACATCCTGGTGGTCTTCCTGCTGGCGTTTTACTGGACGTTGGACAACGACCGCTCGCTGCGCCTGCTGATCCTGAACCTGCCGGAGGAGCGCCGGGAGAGCACCCGCCAGCTGGTGGCAGACTTCAAGGAAAAGGTGGGCGCATATGTGCGCGGCCAGACGCTGCTGTGCCTGATCGTGGGCGGGATGTCAATTGCCGCGTATGTGTGGATTGGGCTGCCGTATGCGCTCTCGCTGGGGCTGGTGGCAGGGGTGTTTGAGGCGCTGCCGATGATCGGGCCGGTGATCGGACTGCTGCCGGCGCTGGTGATTGCGGTGGCCGTAGCGCCGGAGAAAACCTGGCTGGTGGCGACAGCCGGGCTGGTGATCCAGCAGTTGGAGAACAACCTGCTGGTGCCGCGAGTGATGGATCGCTCGGTGGGGGTCAGCCCGGTGGTGGCAATCCTGTCGATCGGGGCATTTTCGCTGGTGTTCGGGGTGACCGGGGCGCTGCTGGCGATCCCGACCGCGGCGGTGATCCAGGTGGTGACCGACCGGGTGGTATTCTCGAACCCGGACCTGCTCTCACCGGGTGAGAGCCTGGCGGTCAGCCCTGCGCCCGCCCGGCAGCTGGCAGCCACCGGGCGGCCTGTTCCCGGGCCGGCCGGACTGGAACGCCCGGCCGGCGGAGACAGCCGCCGTAGCGCGCCGGACGCGGCAGGGGCGGCGGGCAGCGCGGGCGAGGCGGCGGTGATGCCGGCGCGCGACCGGCTGGGCCGGCTGTCGCTGGAGCTGCAGGAGCTGACCGTCGATATCCGCAAACAGCAGCGCGAGAAGGATGGCCTGGCCGACCCGACCGTGGACGAGATTGAGGACGAGTTAGAGTCGGCCGCCGAGCGGCTGTACGAACTGGTGTCACGGCGCAGCAGCGAGCAGGCGAGCGAGCAGGCATGAGAAACGTGCTGCGAATTACGCTGACGGTGACGCTGACCGCCGCCGGGCTGCTGGTGCTGTGGGTCTTCCGGCCGGTGATCGGGCTGTATCTGCTGGCGCTGCTGATCACGGTCACCTTCCGGCCGCTGGTGCAGCTGCTGCGGCAAGCGCGCCTGCCGGCCGGGATTGCCATGCTGCTGGCGCTGCTGGCGGTGGCGGCGCTGCTCGGGGGCGGGATATTCCTGGCCGCGCCGCAGTTGAGCGCCGAACTGCAGCGCGGGCTGGTCGATTTCAACGGCGCATACAATGCCTTCTACAACCGGGCGATCCACACGGGCTCGTTGGCCGGGCCGGCGGGCGAGGCGCTCCCACCGCCTTCGGCCTTCCCCACCCTGCTGCCCGGGCTGTCGCGCGAGCAGATCACGCAGTTCCTGGCCGGCACGACGATGACCCTGTTTGAAGCCGGCAGCCAGTTGTTGTTGATCGCCATCCTGAGCGTATACCTGGCGGTGGACCAGGTGCATTTCCAGCGCCTGTGGCTCTCGCTGATCTCACCCGCCCGGCGCACCCTGGCGCGGCAGATCTACCTGGACATCGAAGAGAGCCTGGGCAGCTATATCCGCAGCGAACTGGTCCAATCGGCGGCTGCGCTGGCGGTGCT
>JBJSYW010000399.1:0-2765 GCA_046089985.1 Chloroflexota bacterium | reverse complement strand
AGGTGCAGGCCGCCGAGGCGCAGCTTTCAGCCAGCGATCTGGCCGGGCAAGTGCAGATCCTGTACGTCAAGGCTCAGCGCGCCGCGCGCCTGGGCCGCGCCCGCGACGCAGCGCATTACCTGGAACAGGGGCTGCAGATGGCGCGCCGCGCCGGGCTGCACGCCTGGGAATATCACCTGCTCACCGGGCTGGCCCGCACCGAGCCGGACCTGACCGCCCACGGCCGCCTGTACGAGCAGGCGCTGGCGGCTGCCCGCGCCCTGGGCGATCGCCCCGGCGCGGCCCTGGCGCTGGACCGGCTAGCCGGCTGGCTGCAACGCATGGGCCTGTACCGCCAGGCAGAGGCTTGCGCCCGCCAGGCGCTGGAAGCGGCCGAGGCGGTTGGGATGCAGCCGTTGGCGGCCGCGGCCCGGCTGCGCCTGGCCTGCGCCCTGGCCGAACTGGGCGATTTTTCCACCGCCGAGGCTGAGTTCCAGGCCTTACTCGCCGGCCCACCGGACCCCGCCCAGGCGGCAGCCTTCACCGCCCGGGCGCGCGGCGCGCTGCGCCAGGGCCGCCCGCAAGCCGCGGTTGCAGACCTGCAGGCCGCAGCCGCCTGCCGGACGCTGCGCCCGGAGACCCCCACCCCGGCCTGCGCGCCGGCCTGCCAGGCGGCGGCCTGGCGGCTGCTGGACCAGCCGGAGCAGGCCCGGGCGGCCGCCCGCCAAGCGGCGGCCCTGCTCAGCCAGGCGCTAGACGCCGGCGAAGACCCGGGCGCAGAACCGGTCGAAGAAACCTGCTGGTGGGGCTTCCTGGCGCTGGACGGGCTGCCCGAAGACAACCGTGAGCCGGATGGATCCGGCGAGGCCTGGCAGATGCTGAACCTGGGCTTGCAGGCCTGCCTGGCCCGGGTGGAGAACATGGCCGATGCCGGTCTGCGCCGCGGCTACCTGCACCGCGTGCCCAACCGCCGCCGGCTGGTGCTGGAATGGCTGCGCGGCGCCGCACAGCACGGCGCCGGCCCGGTGGAGGTGGCCGAGTTTGCCGCCCAGGTGCAGTTCCCCGGCCGTCCGGAGCAGGTCTTCCGCCGCCTGCCGGCGGTAGGCGTGCGCCTGAACGCCCAGCGCGACGGCCGGCTGCTGCCGGGCGAGATCGTGGCGCAGGTGGCCGAACTGACCGGGGCCGAACGCATCGCCCTGGTGCTGGATGGCCGGGCCGGCGCGCCGCCGCAGTTCCAGGCCGGCCTGCCCATCCCGGGCTTTGCCGGCCCGGGCCGCGCAGCCCCCCCGGCCGGCCCGCAGGAATTCCTGGATGAGATCGCCCCCTGGCTGGAGCAGGCTCGCCGCGGGGCCGGTTTTGTCCACCAGGTAGATCTGCAGACCGGGCTGGCCGGCCAGCGCAGCCTGATGGCGGTGCCGCTGTTTAGCCAGGAGCGCCCGCTGGGCGTGATCTATGCCGACCTGCGCGCCTGCTTCGGCCGCTTTGAACTGGAAGACCTGGACCTGTTGGGCGTGCTGGCCAACCAGGCTGCCGTGGCGCTAGACAACGCCGGGTGGGCCGCCACGCTGGAAAGCCAGGTGGCGCAGCAAACTAGCGACCTGCAGCAGACCAACCACAGCCTGCTGCAGCGCAACGCTGAACTGGCCATCCTGAACCGTCTTAGCGAAGCGATGTCGCGTGAGCTGAACGTCAAGGCGGTGGTGCACAGCATCGGCGACCTGCTGCGCGAAGCCTTCCAGGCCGAGGTGACCGTCATCAGCCTGTACGATGCGCCGCGCAACCTGGTCTCGTACCCCTACGTCTATGATCGCGGCTACCTCAGCCTGTCGCCGCGCCCGCTGGGCCAGGGGGTCACCTCCACCGTAATTGCCACCCGCCAACCGCTGCTGCTCGACACGCTGGAGGCAATAAACCGCCTGAACCCGGTGCGCTTTACCAGCGCAGCCGGCGGCGATGAGCATGCCCAGTCATACCTGGGTGTGCCGGTGATCGTCGGCGAGCGCCTGATCGGCGTGGTGTGCGTGCAAAGCTACCAGGCGCATGCCTTTAACCCCGAGCAGCTGCGCCTGCTGTCCACGCTGACCAACTCGATCGGGGTGGCGCTGGAGAACGCCCGCCTGTTCGACGAGACCCAGCGCCTGCTGGAGGAAACCCGCCAGCGCAGCGAAGAACTGCAGATCATCAACTACGTCAGCATGGCGCTGTCCCGCCAGCTGGACGAGGCGGCGATCATCGCCATCGTCGGTGAGCGCATGCGCGAGATCTTCCCCGGGCAGATGTGCTCGATCGCCATCTACAACCGGATCACGGGCATGCTCAGTTGGCCGTTCTTCGTCGATTTCGATGGCCGGCCGGTGTATGAAGACCCGACCCCGATCGGCCCGGGGCTGACTTCGTACGTGATCCAGACCCATCGGCCGCTGGTGCTTGGCTCGTTAGAAGAGGCCCGGCCGTACAATGCGGTCTGGGTGTATGATCGCGTGGACCTGGAACCGAAGTCATGGATCGGCGTGCCGATTGTGGTCGGCGAAGACGCTATCGGGGTGCTGGCTGTGCAAGACATGCCCGAACAGCGCTATCGGGAGGAGGATGTGCGCCTGCTGGGCACCCTGGCTTCCAGCATGGGGGTGGCGCTGGAGAACGCCCGCCTGTACGGCGACGCCGAGCAGCGCGCCGGTCAGATGGCCGCGCTGGCCGAAGCCGGGCGCGAGATTGCCGCCGCCCACACCCTCCCCACGATCATCGAGCAGATTGCGCGCCGGGCGCACAGTGTGTGCCGGGCGCGC
>JBJSYW010000398.1:0-3489 GCA_046089985.1 Chloroflexota bacterium | reverse complement strand
CAGGGGCGCCGTCCGGGTCCAAACGCCGGTTGGCCTGCTCCTGGATCAGCTCCACCAGCTGCCCGGCGTCGATCGGCTTGGCCAGGTAGTGATCCATACCGGCGTCCAGGCAGCGCTGCGCATCGCCTTCCATCGCCAGGGCAGTCATGGCGGCGATCAGGCTGCAGGGCCGCCCTCCCGCCGGCAGGTCTGGCAGCGAATCCTCAAACTCACGAATGCGCCGGGTGGCTTCAAAACCATCCATCACCGGCATCTGCACATCCATCAGGATCAGATCGTAGGGGACGGGGGGAACGCTGGTCCAACTGCGCCGCACCATCTCTACCGCTTCCACTCCATTGATGGCCGTTTCAACACTGTAACCGTAGCGGTTCAGCAGGTTGATGATCAGCCGCCGGTTCAGGTCCACATCCTCGGCCAGCAGGATGTGCACCGGGTGCAGCGCCTGGCGCTTATGCGCCGGGCGCTTCGGCAGGCGCGCCCGCGTCGGCGCCGCCGGAACAGCCGGGAGCGTGTCGCCGTGCAGCGCTTCCCAAACCAGCGTACGCAGCTGCGATTGGCGCACCGGCTTGGTCAAATAGCCGGAAATCCCCAACTCCACCAGGTGATCAATGCTGCCGGTCTGGTTGACTGAAGTCAGGATGATCACGCGCGTGTTGCGGGTCAGCGGGTCGAGGCGGATCTCGCTCAACGTGCGCTCGCCGTCCATCTGGGGCATAGCCATGTCCAGCAGCACCAGTTCGTACGGGTTCTGGGTCAGCAGCCCGCGCAGCAGCGCCGGAATCACTTCCATCCCGGTGGACAGCGCCAGCACCGAAGCGCCCATATCCTACAGGATGCGGGTGAATACCAGGCGGTTGGTGGGATGGTCATCCACCACCAGGATGCGCGCTCCCAGCAGGTTCAGCAGGCCGCCGGTTTTTACCTTGGGGTCCAGCACCCGCTCAAAAACGGCCGTGAAGCTGAACGTGCTGCCGGCGCCCATCGTGCTCTGCACGCGGATCTTGCCGCCCATCAGCTCCACCAGCTGGCGCGAGATCGACAGCCCCAGCCCGGTTCCGCCATAGCGGCGGGTGGTGGAGCCATCGGCCTGCACAAAGCGCTCGAAGATCGCATCCAGCCGGTCGGCCGGGATGCCGATGCCAGTGTCGGAAATTGAAAACTCTACGGTGATTGTGGCTGAGGTCGCGTCCACCAGGGCGGCCTTGACCATCACTTCGCCGCGCTCGGTAAATTTGACCGCATTGCCGATCAAGTTGATCAGCACCTGGCGCAGGCGGGCCGCATCGCCGACCACCTGCTCGGGAACGCTGCCCTCAACCAGCGAAACCAGTTCCAGGCCCTTTTCTGAGGAGCGCGGCACGCAGATCTGCACGGCGCTCTCCAGCGCCTGGCGCAGGTCAAAGGGCATCTGCTCCAGCAGCAGCTGCCCGGCCTCGATCTTGGAGAAATCCAACACGCTGTTCAGCACATTCATCAGCGATTCGGCGCTGTCGCGCGCCCCAAGCAGGAAGTTGGCCTGCTCGTCGTTCAGGTCGGTGTCCAGCGCCAGGTCGATCATGCCGATAATCCCGTTCATCGGGGTGCGGAACTCGTGGCTGATGTTCGCCAGGAACTCGCTCTTGGCCCGGTCGGCCTGTTCGGCGGCGCGGCGGGCCTGCACCAGGTCGGTGATGTCGTGGTACATCAGCAGCGACCCGGCGATCTTACCATCCACCACCAACGGCACGCCGGCGATCTCGACCTCCAGCGCAGCGCCGTCTTTGCGGATGCGCTGGGCGAAATAGTGGAACGGCCGGGCGTCCTTCAACTGGTCGGTCATCGCCAGCGCGTCCGGCTCCGCGATGGCGTCATCACCGGGGGCCGAGCGGGATTGGATCAGGCTGATGCTGCGGCCGATCATGTCGTCTGGGGCATAGCCGAAGATCGTCTGGAAAGCCGGGTTGCACGAGAGCACCGTGCCGTGCATGTCCATGGTGATGATCGCCGCCGGGCTGCTCTCGATCACCGCTTCCAGGAACTCTTTTTGCTCGCGCAGGATCGTCTCAACATGTTTGAGGCTGGTGATATTGTGCAGGATGAAGATCGACCCGGCCTGATTTTCGCCCAGGTCGAGCGAGTAGCAGGTGACCTGGAACCACTTGCGCCCTTCGGTCTGGAAGACCTCGCCATCCGCGTCGACCAGCCGCAGGCGGCCTTTGACCTGGCTGTAAAACGCCAGCTCAGCGACCGGCGTACCGACCAGCTTGCGGTAAGGGACATCCAGCAGTTCCGTGACAGAGCGGTTGACGCGAATGATCGCACCGGATTGGTCGGCGACCACGATGGCGTCCTGCACCGCGTCGAAGATGCCTTCCCACTCGCGCTTGCCGCGCTCCAGGATCTTCTCCAGCCGGGCCGTTTCGGCTTTCTCGGCCAACAGGTCGCGCTCGCGTTCGGCCGCCTGGCGGTTGGCCGACTGCAGGGCCAGGTTTTCAACCTGCAGCGCATTCAACCGGCGCAGCACCCAGCCGGTCAATTCCAGGCCACCGATCAACAGCAGGAGACCGATCACCCAGGCGCCCGCCGGCACGCCAGGCATCCAGCAGCCCAGGTCAGGCAGCCGGCAAGACGCCTCTGCACGCCCGATAAACAGCAAAGCCGCGATGCCCACGCCTAAGGCAAGCATCGCCAGGCTCCCTGCTAGCAGCCTGATACGGTTCGCGTGCGCACCCCCGAAATACGCCATAATCCATCCCACTGACGAATACGCTAATCCGGTACTTAAGTACTATTTAACAGCCGAAAAAAACCGCCGGGCAGGCGGGCTGACGAACAGTATTTTACCATCCACAACATCTGAAATCACGCTTGAGTACCCCTGAGATATCGATTTTTGGATCTTTAATCTTTCTGGAATGAGACTTAATGATATTATAACATTGCTTGTGTGTTGAGCCGCGCGGTCTTTTATTGCAGGCAATAAATTGTGCAGGTAAAGGGCAGCCATTGCATGGAATCCTCCAAACAATCTCCTGAGCCACTGACGACCATGCGGGCCAGGTACGGCATCCTGGGAGCGCTGATCGGGCTGCTCTTCCCATTGGCTGGACTGATGATTGAAGCCTTCGCGGCCGGAGCGCCGGTCGATGGAAAGTTGATCGCCGGTCTGCACACCACCCACCCGATCATGTGGCTGATGGATGTGGCCCCCCTGCTGTTGGGCGGCATGTTCTACCTGCTGGGCCACCAGCAGGACCAGCTGCGCAGGCTCTCGGCAGACTTGGACCGGCAGCTGGCGCAGCGCTCGGCCGAGTTGGGGCTGGCTAACCAGCGGCTGACCCAAGAAATGGAAGTGATGCACCAGATCGAAGTGGTGGTGGAACAGGGCAAGAAAGAATGGGAAGCCATCTTTGACTCGGTCTCCGACCTGATCTTCCTGGTGGATGCAGACGGCATGGTGATGCGCTGCAACCGGGCCGTAGTAGACACCTTCCACACCCCGTTTCC
>JBJSYW010000397.1:0-14821 GCA_046089985.1 Chloroflexota bacterium | reverse complement strand
GAATTACAGACCGTTACGCCGGCTCGACCACCAGGCAGGTCAGCGTGTCGATCACACCCGGGATCGGCTGGACCTCGGCGGCAATCAGCGGCCCCAGGGCGTTGAAGTTGGCCACTTCGATGACGGCCACGACATCATACGGCCCAAAGGTCATGTTAGCCTCAATCACGCCTTTGATGCGGCGCAGGTTGCGCACCACTTCGGGCACCGAGCCAGGGCGGACGTGGATCAGTACGTATGCTTTCATCTCTTTGACCTCGCTGCAGGATTATTTGCTCTTCTCGGGGCGCAGGTAGACCATCCAGTAGATGGCTGCTACCAGCAGCACACCGCCGATGATGTTGCCAATTGTAACCGGAATCAGGTTGTTCAAGAAGAACGATCCCCAGGTGATCGAGGCGTAATCGGCGGCGGTCTTGCCGATCGACGTCCAGAAGGCTTCGCCGGCGAAATCCTTGATCAGCAGCGCCACCGGGATGAAGTACATATTGGCGATGCTGTGCTCGAACCCGGCTGCCACGAAGGCGGTGATCGGGAAGACGATCGCGGCGATCTTGTCCAACGTGCTGCGGGCGCTGAAGGTCAGCCAGACCGCCATGCACACCAGGGCGTTGCACAGGATGCCCAGCGCGATCGCCTGCATGAATTCCAGTTCGACTTTCGACTTGGCGATGTTCAGCGCGGTCAGCCCGACCGCCCCGCTGCCGTAGGTGTACTGCTTGCTCATGAACAGCAGCACAGCCGTCGCCAGCGCCCCGACGAAGTTGCCGATATAGACGATCACCCAGTTGCGCAGCAGCGCGGCGGTGGTCACCTTGCCGCTGGCCCAGGCCATCACGATCAGGTTATTGCCCGTGAACAGCTCGGCCCCGCCCACAACCACCAGGATCAGGCCCAGGCAGAACACCAACCCACCCAGCAGACGGGTGACCCCGTAGGGCAGGGCGGTTTTGAAGGCGGCCGCGCCGTCTGGCCCATTGATTGCCATCCCACCGGAGAAGATGGTGGTGGCAAAGATCGCCCCCATGGCGATGAATGCGCCTGCCAGCACAGCCAGGGCAAACATGGTCACCACCGGGGTCTCCGCCTTGCGTACGCCCACATACTCGGCGCGCTTCGCCATTTCCCCAGGCAGCAGGGCATCAATGCGGATTTCAGTCGACATGTTGTTTCTCCTCGAGCCTTGTGAAATTTATAGCAATGTCAACTATACCCGGCTTTTGCCAGGCGAGCAAGTGACAAAATTCACATAGAAGGCGTGTTATTTCACCCGGGCGAACAGGACGCGCAGGAAGGCGATCCCGGCCCCGCCCAGCAGCGCCAGCCCGGGCAGTTCAATCCCCGCTAAATAGACCTGCAGCCCACCCAGCAGCAGCGCTGCAAAGACGATCGCCGCGGCCAGCTGGCGGTTGCTGTGTTCCAGGCGCTGCACCTGCTGGTGCAGCTCAGGCATGCGCACCGCCACGTCGCCGCGCTCCAGCCGCGCCAGCATGCGGTCCATCTTCTGCGGCACGCTGATCACCGCCCGGGCGGTCTTCTCCAGCTCGCCCAGCCAGTTCTCGCGCCCGGCATGCACCTCTTCAGCCATCAGCTTGCGGGCGAAGGGCGCCAGGTGCGCCCACAGGTTGAAGTGCGGGTCCAGCCCGGTGCACATGCCCGACAGGATATTCACGCAGCGCGCCAGGAAGATCACGTTCTGCGGCACCTGGAAGGGCAGGCTGTAGAGCAGCTCGCGGAACTCGTCCGCCAGGTCCTGCATCTCCTGGATGCTGACCGAGGTCAGCTCGGTCATGTTCTTGCCCCAATAGCGCTCGAAGACGCGCGACCCGGCCCGCTCGATCATCAGCGTGTCGGCGTCGGGCAGCAGCATGTCCATCATCTGGTAAGCCCGCACCACCCGGGCGGCGTCTTGCGTGCCCACCCCGATCACCATCTCGCGCAGCCCGTCGCGCAGATTGTCGGGCACCGTACCCACCATGCCGAAGTCGATGAAGGTCAGCTCCCACGCAGGCGGCGCGCTGCCGGTAGATCCGGCGGCGAGGCCTGCCGGCCCGGGTTCGACAAACAGGTTGCCGGGGTGCGGGTCGGCGTGGAAGAAGCCGTCGATGAAGATCTGCTTCAGGTAGGTGTCCAGCAGCCGTGAGGCCACGTCGGCGCGCGAGATCCCGGCTGCGCCGATGGCCTCGTAATCGGTGATCTTGATCCCCAGCACGTTCTCCAGGGTCAGCGTACGCCGGGTGGTGTGCGACCAGTGCACGCGCGGCACGCGCACCCCCGCATACTCTTTAAAATTGGCCGCGAACCGCTCGGCGTTGCGCCCTTCGGCCAGGTAGTCGATTTCTTCCAGCAGGATGCGGGTGAACTCGGTCAGCAGCGCCGGGACGTTGGCGCGCCGGCGGATCGCCGGGTAGCGATGCAGCCAGCCGCCCACCGTGCGCAGCGCGGCCAGGTCGGTTTCGATCACGCGCTCGATGTCTGGGCGCAGCACCTTCACCACCACCTCGACCGGGCGAGCGCCTGCCAGGCGCTGTTCGATGGTCTGCACCCCGTTGGGGCCGGCTGCGCTTGCGCCCCCATCGGACAGGTGGGCGCGGTGCACCTGTCCCAGCGAGGCCGCCGCCAGCGGGGTGGGGTCAAACCAGGTGTAAAACTTCTCCAGCGGCCCGCCCAACTCGGCCTCGGCTGCACGCCGGATGGCGGCGAAAGGCGCCGCCGGAACTTCATCCTGCAGCCCGGCTAACTCCTGGGTGAACTCGGGCGGCAGGACGTCCACCCGGGCAGACAGGAACTGCCCGACCTTGATCAGCACCCCGCCCATCTGGATCGCCAGCGCCCGGAAAGTCACCGCCGCCCGCCGCAGGCGCACCGGGCGGGTGCGGGCAGCCAGGCTGCGCAGCCCCAGGCGCGGCAGCAGCAGCTCCCAAAACGCCAGGCTGGTCAGCAGGCGGGCGAAAAAAAATGTGATGCGGCGGTAGCGAGAGCGGATCATGCGCCGATCATTATAAACGTTTTTCCTGCCGCCCGGTAACAAACCTGATTGGGTCGATTTTGTGGTATCCTTAACTGATACCTGGATTAATTGATCTCTGGATCAGCAGCCCTGCTGCCTGGATCACGGATGATAAATTTTGCCGAGCTGTAAAACCCGGCTCGCTGCCTGGACTGTTGTTTATGAATTTTGCCGAGCTGTACGAACGCTTCTCCCTGCCTGTCTCCGCCGTTAACTGCGGCGAGCGCTGCGCCCCGCATAACGACCGCGGGGTGCCATTTTGCTGCGATACGGCGCATGCCGTTCCATCCGTTTACGCTGAGGAATGGGCCTATCTGCAGGCCAACACCGATCTGTGGCGGCCCTGGAAAGGCCGCACTCGGGCCGAGACCGATGACCTGCGCCGCCAGGCGCCGGATGGGCAGGTGTTGGTGGCCTGCCTGGGGCACCAACACTGCCGGCGCAGCTTCCGCTCGCTCACCTGTCGCGCCTTCCCTTTCTTCCCCTATATCAGCCGGGCCGGCGAGTTCCTGGGCCTGTCGTACTATTGGGAATATGAGGACCGCTGCTGGGTGATCAGCAACCTGGCCCTGGTTGAGCCGGGCTTCCGCAGCCAGTTTATCGCTGCCTTTGAAGCGCTGTTCGCCGAACAACCGCAGGAACTGGAGAACTTCCGCCAGTTCTCGTCGCTGATGCGGCGCGTCTTTGGCCGCCGCAAGCGCGCCATCCCGCTGCTGCACCGCAACGGCGGCGCGTACAAGGTCACGCCGCGCAACGGCCGTCTGCGCCGGCTGCCGGTTGAGCGCCTGCCCAAGTTCGGCCCGTACAAACTGGCCGCCGAGCTGCCTTTCCCGGACGAGCTGTAATGACTGTCGATCATGGGCCGGCCGAATTTGTTGTGCCAGCGCGCTTCGCCACCGACCGGCGCGGCCCGCTGCGTTGGGTGCTGTCCTATGCCCGGCGCTACTGGTACCTGGTGCTGACCGTCTTCGCCGGCGCCACCAGCAACGCCGCCCTGGCGGCGCTGGTGCCGGTGCTGGTTGGGCGGGCGTTTAACGCCGTACTGGCCTCGCCGCCACAGATTGGGCAGCTGCTCCCGCTGGCCGGCTGGCTGGCGGTCAGCCAGGTGGCGCGCGGCGGGCTGCAGTTCGCCCGCAACTTTAGCGCCGAATTGATCGGGCAGCGCGTCGAGCGCGATGTGCGCCAGGAACTCTATACCAGCCTGTTAGGCAAGAGCATGACCTTCCACAGCCTGCAGCCGGTGGGCGACACGATGGCGCGCGCCGCCAACGACGTGCGCGAGGTCAACTTCCTGTTCAGCCCAGGGGTCAACATGGTGGTCGGCTCGGCGCTGTTCCTGGTCATGCCGCTGGTCGTCGCGCCGCTTTACCACCCGGCCCTGGCGCTGACCCCGGCCCTGTTCATTATCGGCTATTTCCTGTCTCTGTGGCAGTACCTGGCTGAACTGCAGCCGGTGACCGGCGAAGTGCGCTCGGCGTTTGGCCAGTTGAACAGCCGCCTGGCGGAAGCCATCGACGGCATCGAGACGGTCAAAGGCATGGCCCAGGAGGAGAAGGAAGTCGGTATTTTTCACGCCAACGCCCGGCGCTACCGGGATGCCTTTGTGCACCAGGGGGATGTGGAAGCGCGCTTTGTGCCGCTGCTGCTGCTGGGCCTGGCCCAGGCCGGCGGTCTGCTGCACGCCCTGCTGCTCTTTCGCCAGGGCGCGCTGGACGTCGGCCAGGTGGTGGCCTACTTTGGCCTGATCCAGCTGTTTGATTTCCCCACTTTCACCTCGTTGTTCGCCTATTCGCAGATCTCGCTTGGCCTGGCCGGCGCCCGGCGCATCCTGGAGCTGATCAACCGCGAGCAGAACCTGGATCAGAACCTGTCCGGGTGGGCCGGCCCGCTGCGCGGCGAGATCGAGTTCCGCGATGTCAGCTTCAGCTATCCCGGCAGCGGCGCGGGCGGCCCAACCGTGCTGGAGCACATCTCCTTTACGGTGCGCCCCGGGCAGACGGTGGCGATTGTGGGGCAGACTGGGGCCGGTAAGACCACCCTGGCGCGCCTGGTCAACCGCACCTATGATGTGAGCGGCGGGCAGGTGCTGGTTGATGGGGTGGACGTGCGCCAGTGGAACCTGGCGGCTCTGCGCCGCAGCATCTCGATCATTGAGCAAGATATCTTCCTGTTCTCGCGCGCCATCCGCGATAACATCGCCTTTGGCGACCCCAGCGCCTCCTTTGAGCGCATCCGCCAGGTGGCCGGCGCGGCTCAGGCCGAAGAGTTTATCTACGCCCTGGACCAGGACTACCAGACCGTGATCGGCGAGCGCGGTGTGACCCTTTCCGGCGGGCAGCGCCAGCGCCTGGCCCTGGCGCGGGCGTTCCTGACCGACCCGCGCATCCTGGTGTTGGATGACTCGACCAGCGCCATCGACAGCGCCACCGAAGACCGCATCCAGCGCGCCATCTACACCGCCGCCCAGGGCCGCACCACGTTGATCATCACCCACCGCCTGTCGCAGATCCGCTGGGCCGATCTGATCCTGGTGCTGCGCAACGGCCGCCTGGCCGCGGCCGGCAGTCACGATGAACTGATGCAAACCTCTGAAGCCTACCGGCGTATCTTTCGGGAGTAGCGATGGGATTCTTTGCCGGACTGGCTTCCGAACGTTATGACCGCCAATACACCGACCGCCAGCTGGTCTGGCGCATCGCGGGTTATTTCCGCCCCTACCGCGCCCGCCTGGCGCTGGTCACGCTGCTGGTGCTGCTGATCGCCGGCGCGGGGGCAGCCACCCCGCTGTTGGTCTCCCGCCAGGTGGGGGCGTTGGCCGAAACCGGCGCGCAGGCCGGCATCTGGTTGATCAGCAGCCTGGTGCTGCTGGCGGGGTTCGCCTCCTGGGCCTGCAACTGGGCCCGTCGCCGGCTGGTGCAGCGCATGGTGGGCGATATCGTCTTGGCCCTGCGCCACACCGCTTTCCAGGCCTCCGCCGGGCACGACCTGTCGTTCTACGACGAGTTCGCCTCCGGCAAGGTGGTCTCGCGCATCACATCCGATACGCAGGAGTTTGGCCAGATGGTGGTGCTGGTCACCGACCTGTTCGCCCAGTTCCTGCAGTCGCTGATCCTGGGGGTGGTGCTGGTGCGCATCGAGCCGCGCCTGTCGCTGCTGCTGTTTGCGGTCTTTCCGCTGCTGGTGCTGGTCTCGCTGGGTTTCCGCCGGCTGGCGCGGGCGGTTACCCGCAGCGGCATGCAGGCCATGGCGGATGTCAACGCCACGATCAAGGAGACGGTCAGCGGGATCGCCGTGGCGAAGAACTTCCGCCAGGAAGCAGCCATTTTTGAGGATTTCCAGCGCGCCAACGGCAACTCGTACCGAGTCAACGTACGGCGCGGGTTGGTGCTTTCGCTGGTTTTCCCGGTGCTGAATGCGCTGGGCGGCATCGCCACGGCGGTGTTGGTGTACGTGGGTGGGATGAACGCCGCCGCCGGGGCGATCAGCGCCGGCGCCTGGTTCCTGTTCATCCAGAGCCTGGACCGTTTCTTTTTCCCGGTGTTGAACCTGTCGGCTTTCTGGGCGCAGGTGCAGCAGGGCCTATCGGCGGCCGAGCGGGTTTTTGCGCTGATTGACGCCGAGACGCGCGTGGTGCAGCGCGACCGGCGCTCGCCAGGCCGGCTGCGCGGCGATATCCGTTTCCAAGATGTCTGGTTCCGCTATTCCGAAAAAGAACCCGTGCTGTGCGATTTTAACCTGCACATCCGCCCGGGTGAGACGGTGGCGCTGGTGGGGCACACCGGCTCGGGCAAATCGTCGATCGCCAAGCTGATCGCTCGTTTCTACGAGTTCCAGCGCGGAAGCCTGCTAATCGATGGGCAGGATATCCGCGCCCTCGACTTGCACCAGTACCGCTCTCAGCTGGGCATCGTTTCGCAGACGCCATTCCTGTTCGCCGGCACGCTGGCTGAGAACATCTGCTACGCCTGCCCGCAGCCCGGGCAGCGCGACGAGATCGAGCGCCTGGCGCGCCAGGTGGGCGAAGGCGAGTGGCTGGAAAGCCTGCCGCATGGGCTGGACACCCAGGTGGGTGAGCGAGGGGCGCGCCTGTCGATGGGCCAGCGCCAGCTGGCGGCTTTCCTGCGTGTGCTGGCTCACCGCCCGGCAATCTTTATCTTAGATGAAGCCACCGCCAGCGTTGACCCGTTCACCGAATGGCAGATCCAGCAGGTGCTGAATATGATCCTCTCCAGTTCAACCAGCATCCTGATCGCTCACCGCCTGTCGACCGTCAAGGCGGCGGACCGCATTATTGTACTGGACGGCGGCAAGATCATCGAAGAAGGCAGCCATGCCGGGCTGCTGGCTGCCGGCGGGCACTACGCCGGTCTGTATAACACCTATTTCCGCCACCAGTCGCTGGATTACCGGCCCAATGGGCTGGACGAGTTCCTCGAGCAGCGCAGCCGCCCGGGCGAAGAAGCCTAGCCGGGCAGATTGACTTCCGCCTCCGCCGCCAACTGCCCCCTGCAGCCGGGAATGCCTGCTATAATTAATCCTATGGATGAACCATTCCTTTTTCGTAAACCTGAGCTAACCATGCGCTGGCTCAGTATTGATTTCACCGATCTGCCCTGGCATCTGCCGCTGTTGGAATGGGAGGGCTATGCCAACCGCCTGGAACAGGTGGCCCAGGGCCTCTCGCGCCACCCGGTGGTATTCGCCAACTACTCGGGCGTGCTGTATGCTTTGAAAGAGCTGCCCGGCGACCTGGCCCGGCATGAGTACGAGATGCTGCTGCATGCCGAGAAGCTGCACTTGCCGGTGGTGACCGCCGTCGGTTACGTCCGCACGCACACCCACCAGGGCCACAACAGCGTGCTGGTCACGCGCTACCTGGAGGGCGCTCTGCCCTACCGCCTGCTGCTGATGCGCCAGGGCTTCGAGCCGTACCGCAAGCACCTGCTGGACGCCATCTCCGGCCTGCTGGTGCAGCTGCACCTGGCTGGGGTTTATTGGGGCGACTGCTCGCTTTCCAACACGCTCTTCCGCCGCGACGCCGGCGCGCTGCGCGCCTACCTGGTGGATGCCGAGACGGTTGAACTGCAGACCGGGCAGACCCCGCCGATGCTGCGCTATCACGACCTGGAGATTATGGAGGAGAACATCAACGGCGAGCTGGTCGACCTGCGCGCTGCCGGGGTCGTGTCGGTCGAGCCGGGCGTGCCCGCCAGTGATACCGGGGTCTACATCCGCCAGCGTTATCGCTCGCTGTGGGAGCAGGTGACCCGCGAGGATGTCATCCCATCCAACGAGACCTACCGCATCCAGGAGCGCATCCGCACGCTGAACGAGATGGGCTTCTCGGTGGGCGATGTGCAGCTGGACCCGGCCGATAACGGCAGCCAGCTGCGCCTGCGCGTGATCGTCACCGACCGCAATTTTCACCGCGACCAGCTCTACAACCTGACCGGGCTGGACGCCGAGGAGCAGCAGGCGCAAAAGATCATGAACGAGATCTATGAAGTGCGCGCCACCCTCTCACGGCAGAACAACCGCAGCACGCCGCTCAGCGTGGCGGCCCACCACTGGCTGCAGCAGGTGTATATCCCGGCGGTGCAGCTGGTCGAGCAGCAGATCGGTTACCTGAATACACTGCCCGAAGCCTACTGCCAGATCCTGGAACACAAGTGGTATATGTCGGAGCGCTACCAGCGCGATGTGGGCCACTACGCGGCCGCTGAGGATTACCTGCAGAACGTCTGGCAGCCAACCCGCACGCAGTTGAAATGATCTCCGGGCGTGGCGCGGTGAGTTCCGGGCGCGCGGCGTAAAGATGATGTGAATAATTGGCGCTTTTGTTGGTTTGACCCCGCCAGTAATTGACGTAGGGTATCTGAACGCATACAATTGACCCATGCCCCCAAATAACCGCCAACCACTGCCTGACGCTGCCTCCTCTTTCCAGACCCGGGTCATCCCGGTGGTGGTGCTGATCTACCTGATGGCGGCGCTGGGGGTATTCCTGGTCGCCCCGCTGCTGTACCTCAGCGACACGCGCACCCCGTTCCTGGGGGCCTTCATCGAGCATACGCTGGTGATTAACACCAGCCGCTCGATCACCCCGGGCGCGTGGGGCGATGCGCTGGACCTGCCGTTCGGCTACCAGGTGCGCTCGCTGGACGGCGCGCCGCTGAGCAGCCTGGCCGAACTGCGCCAGGCGCTGCGCGGCTATCCCCCAGGGCGGGTGATAACCCTCGACCTGGCGGGCCCAGATGGGCGTATGCTGCAAGTCCAGGTGGCCCTGGGCCGCCTTCCGGCTGTAGACCGGCTGGCCTATTTCGGTATTCCCTACTTCACCGGGCTGATCTATCTGCTGTGCGGCTTCTATGTCTTTGGCATCCGCCGCAGCGATCCGGCCGGTCGAGCCTTCGCCGCCTTTGCCGCTTCGGCCGCCATCAGCCTGGCGACGCTGTTCGACCTGAACACCACCAACCAGCTGACCCTGGTCTGGACGCTGGCCCTGGCGGTCACCGGTGGGGCGCTGGTCAACCTGGCCCTGCTTTTCCCAGAGCCGATCCGTCTGGTGACCCGCCGCCCTTACCTGGGCTGGATTGGCTACCTGGTGACGCTGGCGCTGGTGGTCATCGCCCTGCCGGCAATTTACAATATGGCCGATCCGCTGGCCTACGTGGGCGCGTGGCGGCTGCTGTACCTGTACCTGGCCCTGGCGCTGTTCCTGTTCCTCGGGTTGAGCGGCTACCGCCGGCGCACGGCTGTTTCGCCGGTGGTGCGTGAGCAGGCCGGCCTGATCTTCTGGGGCGCGGTAGTCTCCTTCGTTCCGTTGGCCCTGTGGCTGGTGGCCACCGTGATCTACCCGGGGTTCCTGTTCTCGCCGATCCTGTTGGTGTGGCTGTCGGTTTTCCCGCTGTTCACCGGCTACGCCATCATCCGTTATCGCCTGCTGCGCACCGATTTCCTGGTCAGCCGCACCCTGCTGTATGGGCTGCTGGCGGGCATGGTGATGGTGGGCTATGCCCTGGTGGTGAGCGGCGCCAGCCTGCTGTTCGGCGGGCTGGTGCAGGCCGCCAACCCGCTGCTGGTCGGATTGGTGGTCTTCCTGATCGCCATCGGCCTGGGTCCACTGCGCGGCCGGCTGCAGGCGCTGATCGATCGCTACTTCTTCCGCGGCCAGATCGTCTATCGCGAGACCCAGCAGGCATTTGGGCGCGAGCTGACCCAGGTGATGGAACTGGGCGCAATCGTGCGCCTGCTGCGCCGTTATGTCGACCAGGCCTTTGCGCCGTCCGATCTGCACGTCTTTGTCTTTGACCTGCTCTCCGGCCATTACACCGCCGCCGATGACGAAAAAGGCCGTCCTTCCAGCGATATCCGCTTCCCGGCCAACAGCGCCCTGGTGCAGGCGCTGGGCCGCCAGCGCCAGGCGCTCTACCTGGCCGACCTGGCCGATCTGCCGGCGGCCCTGCAGCCCGAGCAGGCCCGCCTGAGCCTGCTGGCGGCCTCGTTGTTCGTGCCGCTGCCCGGGCGCAGCCAGCTGATCGGCTGGCTGGCCCTGGGGCCGCGCCGCTCTGGCGAGCCGTACACCAGCCGCGACCTGGCCTTCCTGGAAGCTCTTAGCGACCAGGCCGCGCTGGCGGTCGAGCGCGCCCAGGTAGTGGCCGACCTGGAGCGCCGGGTGCGCGAGATGAATGCCCTGACGCGCGTCTCGCAGGGGGTCAGCTTCACGGTTTCGTTCGATGACATCCTGGAGCTGGTAGCCACCCAAACCAACCAGATCCTGCCGGCGCGCGATTTCCGGGTGACCCTGTTGGATCAGGAGACCCAACTGCTGGTGCACGCCTTCTACCTGGAAAACGACGAGCGCCTGTCGGATCGGGAGAACAAGCCGCTGCAGATGGGCATGGGGCTGGAAGCGGAAGTGATCGCCGGTCAGCGCGCCATCGTCACCGATGATTACGAGCGCGAGTGCCGCAGCCGCGGCTTGCTGCCCAGTATCCAGGGCGTGTATGCCTGGATGGGTGTGCCGCTGAACGCCGGAGCGCAGACCATCGGAGCGCTTTCGATCGCCAGTCGCGAGCCGGCGGATATCTATACCGACGAACAGCGCAGCCTGCTGCAAGCCATCGCCGACCAGACCTCCGGCGCAATTGTCAAGGCCCGCTCGCTGGAAGAGTCGGAACGCCGCGCCCGCCAGCTGGCTAAGCTGAACGACATCGGGGTCGGCCTGACCTCCACCCTGGACCTGAAACCGCTGCTGAACCAGATCCTGGATTCGGCGGTGGACATCATCAACTGCGAAGCCGGCAGCCTGTTCCTGGTCGACCCGCAGACCGACGAGCTGGTCTTTGAAGTGGTGCTTGGGCCGGTGGCGGCTAACCTGCTCGGCCGGCGCATGCCCAAAGACAAGGGCATCGTGGGCCAGGCGGTGACCAGCGGCCGCCCGGTGATCGCCAACGACGCCAAGCGTCGCAAGGAGTGGTTCGAAAAGACCGACGAGCAGACCGGCTTTGACACCCAGGACCTGCTGGTGGCCCCGATGCGCATCCAGGACCGGGTGATCGGGGTGATCGAGGTGATCAACAAGCAGAACGGGGCGGCTTTCAGCCGCGCCGACCAGGAACTGCTGATGGCTTTCACCAGCCAGGCCACGATTGCCATCGAGAACGCCCGCCTGTATACGATGACCGACCAGGCCCTGGCGGCGCGCGTGGAAGAGCTGTCGGTGATGCAGCGCATCGACCGCGAGTTGAACGCCAGCCTGGATATCGAGCGCGCCATGCGCATCACGTTGGATTGGGCGCTGCGCCAGTCTAAGGCCGAGGCCGGCCTGGTGGGCGCGGTCCATCCGGACGGGGTGCGGGTGATGGTGGCGCAGGGCTACACCGATGAGTTGGAACCCTTCCCGCAGGCCGAGAACAGCGAGCACCGCCTGCTGCCGCGCGATCTGCCGCCGCTGCAGCAGGTGATCGGCAGCGGGCAGCCGCTGTGCCTGGAACTGGCTCCGCCCAATGGCGGCGCTCCCGCCGGGGCTGCACCGTCCGGCGGGGCGCTGGACGACACATCACCCGGCCGGCGCAGCCTGCTGGAAAACGCCCGCCAGCAGATCGTCATCCCCATCCGCCGCGAGACCGGCGTGGAAGGCGTGCTGGTGCTGGAAAGCACCCACGACCAGCAGAACTCACAGGATCTTGTCAGCTTCCTGACCCGCCTGAGCGACCACGCGGCGATCGCCATCGCCAATGCTCGCCTGTTTGACGAAGTGCAGGAGGCCAACCTGGCCAAGTCGCGCTTTGTGTCGTTCGTGGCGCACGAGCTGAAAAACCCGATGGCGTCGATCAAAGGGTACACCGAACTGGTGGCGCAGGGCATGGCCGGCCCGGTGAACGAGATGCAGTCCAGCTTCCTGGGCACGGTCAAATCGAACGTCGACCGCATGAACACCATTGTTTCCGATCTGAACGACCTGACCAAGATCCAGACCGGCAATATGCACCTGGAATACCGCGCCGTGGTGGTGCGCGAAGTGCTGGACGAGGTGATCCGCTCGATCCACCGCCAGGTGGAAGAGAAGAAGCAGACCCTGGCGTTGGAGATCCCCGCCGACCTGCCGGCCGCCTGGGCCGATTCGGTGCGCCTGTCGCAGGTGCTGACCAACCTGGTCAGCAACGCCCACAAGTACACCCCCGAAAGCGGGCGCTTCACGGTTGGTGCGGAGCTATTCCAGGGCCAGGACGGTTCTGTGGCAGCCGGGCAGGGCAGCGGGGCCAAGTTCATCCACCTGTGGGTCAAAGATGAAGGCATCGGGATCAGCGAAGCCGATCAGAAACGCATCTTCCAGCAGTATTTCCGCACCGATAACGCCAAAGAGATGGCTTCCGGCACCGGGTTGGGCCTGTCGATCACCCGCAGCCTGGTTGAGATGCAGGGCGGGCGGATCTGGTTCGACAGCCGCCTGAACTCTGGCACCACCTTCCACTTCACCCTGCCAGCCGCCGAGGCGCAGTAACGGAGCCGTTGATGACCTTGCTTGCATCCGTAGGACAGTCGTACGGGCACGACGGCCGCGAGGCCGGGCTGCAGGCCATGCGCCAGGCGCTGGAAGGCGCCGGGCGCACGCCGGTGGTCTTCGGCTGGCTGATCGCCTCGCATGCGTACGCGCTGCCAGAGGTGCTGGCCGGGGCGAGCGACCTGTTGAGCAATGTGCCGCTGCTGGGCTTCAGCACCTCGGGAGAGATCACCCTGCAGGGGCGCAGCCGGCGCTCGGTGGTGATCGGTTTGCTGTGCGCCGATGATGCCCGCGCCCGGGCTGCCTGGGCCGGCGATTTCGTCCAGGACAGCCGGGCCTGCCTGCAGGGCCTGCTGGCGGCGCTCAAGCCGGATGCGCCGGCGGGGGAGAGCCTGCTGCTGGTGGCCGATGGCCTGGGCGGTGATCACCTGGCGCTGTGCGAGCAGCTGCCGGCCGATCTGCCGGCAGCCGGCTGCCTGGCCGGCGGTGAGCTGTGGCGCGGCCGCACCTATCAGGCCGGCGGGCGCCAGGCCGGCAGCGGGGGGCTGGCGGGGGCGGTGCTGGCGGGGAATATCGTCATTGGCCAGGGCGCGGCGCATGGCTGGCAGCCGGTGGGCGCGCCGGTGCGCCTGACGCGCGTCCAGGGCCATTGGATCCGCACCCTGGATCATCAACCGGCCAGCGAAACCTACGCCCGTCTGTTCGGCTTCCCGGCCCGCGAATGGAGCCACCCGCCGCTGAGCGAGCTGGCCCGCCTGTACCCGCTGGGGGTCAGCAGTGGGGATGCATCCAGTGAGGTGCTGGCCCCGCTGCGCGTGGAGGCCGATGGCAGCCTGCGCATGAACCGCCTGCTTCCCGAAGGCCGGCTGGTTGACGTGCTGGTTGGCTCATTGGAAGGCTGCCGCGCCGCCGCCGGGCAGGCCGCCCGCCAGGCGCTGGCTGCGCTGGAGCCGGCCCGTCCGCGCCTGGCGGTGCTGCTGGTGGATGCTGCCTGGCAGACGCTGCTGGAATTGGATCCGCACGTGGAAGCCGACGCTGTGCGCGCTGTGCTAGGCCCGGATGTGCCGCTTATTGGCGGCTGCACCTTCGGCCAGCTGACCCGCCCGGCGCCCGCCGCGGCGCTCGATTTGCTCAACCAGCATATCCTGGTGCTTCTGTTCGGTGCGAAGACCGCCGGACCGTAACCTGCGTTTCCCCCGTCTGTGTTTATAGACTCGACCCGGGGGTGGCCCAACTTTTCGATTGGACCACCCCCGGCTTTGATCTTCCGGTTAATTATGGACCGTGGGCATGTAGATGCTGTAAGGCATGAAGATCACGATCGGCCCGAAAATATCCGGCTCATCCAGGTCGATAAACTCCAGCCAGTAGTAGTAGGTCGTGCCGGGCTGGACGGCGGTGTCGATGTAGCGGTAGCTGGCCCCGTTCAGCCGGTCAACTGCCTGGCTGGGGATCAGCTCGGCGTTGAGCTGGGTGCGCTCGCCGCCGGGGGTAGTCGAGCGATACAGGTTGAAACCCTGGGCGTCCTCTTCCATCGCCGTCACCCAATCCACCAGCACCTGGTGAGACTGGGCAGCCGCAGTGAAGCTGGCCATGTCAACTGCAGTCGATGAAGCGCTGAACTGGTAATCTTCGACTTCGCCATTCAGCACGATGCCGCCCGGGGCGATCACCGGCGGGGGCGAGAAGCCTTCATAAGCGCGCAGGCGCACGTTCAAGCGCTTGGTGCTTCCGCAGCAGGCTGCCACAGCCGGGATTTTGACCGTCAGCAGGTTCGGGCCGGGCGCCAGCTTGCCGAAGTAGAC
>JBJSYW010000396.1:0-15643 GCA_046089985.1 Chloroflexota bacterium | reverse complement strand
CGCTGACCCCCACGCCGTCGATGACGCCCACGCTGCCGCCCACCCCGTCGGGCGGGTACCCGTACGAAGTGCGCCAGGGCAGCCCGAAAGCGATCCCCAACATCTACTACCCCGAGCTGGGCTGCAACTGGATGGGGGTTGGCGGGCAGGTGGTGGACCGCAACGACGCCCCGGTGACCGGGCTGATGGTGCGCCTGGGAGGGCAAGCGCCCGGGATCGTCCTGGAGGAGAACACCTTCACGCTTACCGGAGTGGCGCTGAACTACGGACGCTCAGGCTACGAGTTCAAGCTGGGCGATGCGCCGGTGCCGTCCAAAGACGTGCTGTGGGTACAGCTGGTCGGGCAGGATGGAATCCCCCTCTCCGATAAGGTGTACTTCCAGACCTATGTGGCCTGCGAGCAGAACCTGATCATCATCGACTTCAAACAGGTGCGCTAGGGGGCTGTCCGGGGCCGCCCGCCAGATCCTTGACCCGGCGGGCGATCAGCGTCACGGCCTGCGCCACGCGAGCGCGGTTCTCAGCCGATTGGTGCCAGCGGCTGGCGCCGGAGGGGTGCGGCAGCGGGATGACCCAGCGCCCATCGACCTGAATTTCTGCGCCGACGATCTCTTCCAGCTTTGCGCCGGGCGGGTAGAACAGCCCGATCGCCAGCTTGCCGACCGGCAGCAGCAGGCGCGGGTTCACCAGGGCCAGCTCTTCTTCCAGGTACGGGCGGCACAGGCGCTGCTCGGCGGGGGAGGGCACGCGGTCGCCGCTGCCGCCGGCGGCCCGCCCGGGGTAGCAGCGCGTGACGGCCATAAACGCCTGAGTGGCGCGGAACCAGGTCTCGTCGATGCCGGCGCCGGCCAGCCAGGCGAACAGGCGCTTCCCGCTGCCGGCGTTGAACGGCCGGCCGGCATCCTTCTCGGTGATGCCCGGCGCCTGCCCAATCACCATGATCTGCGCGCCGATATGGCTGCAGGTGATGGCGCGGGGGAAGATCGCATGCCCGGCGTCCAGGCACAGCCGGCAGGCGGCCATGCGTTCGTGCAGGGCCTGCAGCCGCTGGATGCGCGCCACCTCCGGCAGACCGCCGGCAGCCACCTGCAGCAGCCCGGGCGCTTTGAGGGAGGCAGGGCGCGGCTTACGCTCCACCGGCCACCTGCCAGCGCTCTTTCATCAATAACGCATCGTCTTCCATGGCGGGGCTCTCGCACAGGATGCGCCCGGCGCAGCCGTTAGCCCGCAGCGCACGGAACAGGCCGTCCAGATCCAGATCGCAGTCTTTCAGGCACAGGTGCTCTTTCTCACCCTTGGGACCGTAGTCGATACCAGAGAGGTGGATGTGCATCGACTGCAGCGCGGCCTGGCCGAGCGCCCGGCCGAACATCTCGAGCACCAGCATCCACTCGGCATAGGTGTTCATTGTGCCGTCGCCAGGGCGGGCGTGCAGGTGGGCAAAGTCGATGCACGGCTGGACGCCGGGGATGGCGCTCATCGCCAGCACGTCTTCCAGCGAGCCGAGCATGGCCGACTTGCCCATCGTCTCCGGACGCAGCGTGACCGGGTTGCCGGCGGCGCGCAGTTCATCAACACAGCCCTGCAAGCGCTGGATCGCCAGCGGTAGGACCGCCGCCGGGGCCGCACCGAAATAGGAACCGGGGTGGAAGATGATATCGGTAGCCCCGGCCAGATGGCCGTAATGGGCGGCGTCCATCAGGCGCTTGCGCGACTTGGGCCATTCCTCATCAGTGGCGTTTAAGTTGATGAAGTAGGGAGCGTGAACGCTCAGCCTGACCGCCCCGGTCTGCCCGGCGGCGCGGATCTCGGCGCAGGTGGCTTCGCTGACCCGCACCGACTGCACCCAGCCCAGTTCGAGGGCGTCCAGGCCCAGTTCGGCCAGGCGCTGCACTGCGCCAATGCTGCCGCCCGGTCTCTTGGGAGTGGAGAGCGGTGACCCGACGGTACCAAATGAAAAAGTAGCTGATTGCATGCGAACTCCAAAGGTTTTATGGGAAAAGCAGCGCCTGCAGGCTGCGCCAGAGCGGCGGGCCGAGCAGCAGCAGGCCGATCAGGACTGCGCCAAGGGCGCTGATCAGCACGGCTGCCGCGCCGACGTCTTTGCTGATGCGCGCCAGTTCATGATACTGCGGGCTGGCCAGGTCGACCACGGCTTCGATGGCGGTGTTCAAGAACTCGGCTAGCCAGACGATGGTGATGGTAAGCAGCAGAATGGCCCACTCCTGGCGGGTGAGCCCGAGCGGAGCGGCGACCAGCAGCACGGTCACGCTGGCGGCGGCGTGGACCCAGGCGTTGCGCTGCGTGCGCACGACGTGCGCCCAACCGGCGAAGGCGTAGCGGAAAGCCAGCACCCGCGTGCGCAGAAAGTCGTTCATGGGCGCAGCGAAACGCCTAAGCGCTCAAGGGTCTGGGCCTGCAGCGCCCACATGCGCGCTTTTTCGTCTTCTTCAGCATGGTCGTGGCCCAGCAGGTGCAGCATGCCGTGCACCACGAGCAGCTGCAGTTCGTCGAGCAGCCCGTGACCGCCGGCGGCGGCCTGGGCGGCAGCGCGCGGCAGACTGATGATGATATCGCCCAGGTAGACGGCGTTGGTATCGGGGTCGACCTCGCCGTCGGGGAAGGAGAGCACATCGGTGGGCGCGTCGATATCGAGGAACTGGCGGTTCAACTCCTGCAGGCGGGCGTCGTCGCTGAGCACCAGGGTAGCTTCGCCGGCGAGGCCGGCGCCGGCGGTCTGCAAGGCGGCCTGGGCGGCGCGCAGCAGGGTAGGCTTATCGGGAAGATCGGCAGGGGGCAGGCCGGCGAGGGGATCGTCAATCTGGAGGTAGATCATTGGCAGAGGGTCCTAAAAGGGAGGCGGCGGATGGACACGGAAGACTAGCCGTTCGACTCGGCGGGCGGCAGCAGCGGCACGGTGGGGATATCCAGCCCGGACGCAGGCGCAGCGGCCGGGTCGGCGGGCGCAGGCGGGTCGGATGCGGCGGGTTGGCTGGAGGCGGCGGGTGAGGGCGCCGCGGGAGTGGGCGCAGCCTGAGCGGCGACCTGGACGGCCATTTCTTTTTCGGCCTTGGCGTAGTCGAGGCGCGGGTGGTAAAAACCGCGCAGGGTGACAAAGAAGGAGTCGGCGATCTGGGTCAGGTCGCTGAGGGTCAGGCGGGTATCGTCGAGCTGTCCGCTCTTGATGCGGTCATCGATGGCGGCGCGGATCACCCGGCGCATGGCTTCTTCGGTGGGCGGGGCTTCGGCGCGGACGCGGGCTTCACAGCCGTCGGCCAGCATCAGGATGGCGGTTTCACGGCTCTGCGGGCGCGGGCCGGGATAGCGGAAGATTTCGGGATCGACCCGGCTTTCGTCGCCGCCGGCGGCCTGCACGGCTTTGTTGTACTGGTAGCGGGTGAGCAGCGTGCCGTGGTGTTCGGTGATGAAATCGATCACGCGCTGCGGTAGGCGGTGCTTGCGCGCCAGGGCCACGCCGTCGGTGATGTGCTGGATGATGCGCCGGGCGCTGTTCTCGGGGGCCAGGCCATCGTGCGGGTTGGCAAAGCCGCTGGGTTGGTTTTCGATGTAGAAGATCGGGCTGGCGGTCTTGCCGATATCATGGTACAGCGCGCCGACGCGGGTTAGCAGCGCATCCGCCCCGATGCGCTCGGCGGCCTGTTCGGCCAGGTTGGCTACCTGCAGGCTGTGCTGGTAGGTGCCGGGCGATTCGCGCAGCAGGCGGCGCAGCAGCGGGTGATCGGGGCGGGTCAGCTCGACCAGCTGCATCGGGGTGACCATGCCCAGATAGTGCGCCAGGAAGGCATGCAGCAAAATCGCCAGGCTGGCGGAGACCAGGCCGTTGAAGAAGGCGGCCGCGGCCAGCGTGATCAACCCGGCGGTATCGGTGGAGAACTGAGGCAGGCGGTACACCACCACCACAGCCGAACCGCTGGCCCCGATAGCCAGCCCGGCGATCAGGAAGCCCAGGATGCGGCGGGCCTTGCCCAGCGCCAGCGCCCCAAACAGGCTGCTGACCAGGAAAAACAGCGTCAGCTCATTGGCGTTGACCAGGCCATAGGCAGCCAGGATGCTGAGCGGCAGCAGCGTCACCAGGGCGATCTCCAGGCCAAACAGGGCCGTGACGGTCAGCCCGTAGGCAGCCAGCGGGAAGGTGTAGGGGATAACGGTGTGCGCCGGGATCACCAGGCGCGCCAGGGCCAGGAAGGCCACCAGCAGCCCGCTGATGGTGACGATCTTGCCCAGCTCGCCGGTGTGCAGCGACTGTTTGCGGTGGTAATAAAAGGCCACCGCGGCCGACATCAGCAGGGTGATCAGCCCGGCGCTGAGCAGGTCTTGCCAGGACTGCTGCGCCTGCACCAGCCCCAGTTCAAACAGCGCTTCAACGTCCTCCGGGGCCAGCAGCTGGCCCTGGCGCACAACCGTCTGCCCGGCGATAAAGGCGCGCGCCACCGGCTCAACCGCCTGGATGGCTTCCAGGCGGGCAGCCTGGGTCAGCGCTTCGCTGTACTCGCTGTTGGGGGCCACAAAGGCCGCCGCCAGTTCGGCCACCAGCGCCGCCTGGTCTTCGGGGAACGACAGGCTGACCAGCGACGGGGCGCGGCTGCGGGCATCCGCCAGCGTGGTGGCGCGGATGGCCGAGCTCATGATGCGCTCCAACACGCTCAACGCGCCCTGCTGCACTTCCTGCCAGCGCGATTCAGACAGGCCGAGCACAGCGGAGGCAGCGGTCACGCTCAGGCGGATATCCTCCAGCGCGGAGAGGTCGTCCAGCTTCTGACCCGTGGAGGCGAAGCCGTCGGCGCGCACACTGGAGATAAAGTTCAGCGTGGCGCGCAGCTGCTCCATCTGCCGCCGGGCGACGCGCGTATCGGGCGGGGTGTAGATATCGGCGACGGACTGCCCGGCGGTGAGGCGGCGCTGATCGGTGCGGATCTGGCTGATGTAGCTGGCGGAGCGGGCGGCCCGGTAGTCACGCGCGGCCACCTCCCCCGCCACCGGCGCCGGTTGGAGCGACTCTTCCACCAGCGGCAGGACCACCATCGCCAGGGCCACCAGGGTGCAGCTGACCAGCAGCAGCACCAGATAAACGGTGCGCCGGTTGACCGCCAGCGGGAATTTCATTGCAGCAGCTTGCGCACCGCCTGGCTGGCCTGGTCGCCGGTGGCGCGCCCCTGCAGGCGGGCGGTGAGGAGCTTCATCACCTGGCCCATCTCGCGCGGCCCGGTGGCGCCGACTTCGGCGATGGCGGCGCGCGCCAGCGCATCCAGCTCTTCCGGGGTCAGCGGCTGGGGCAGGAAGCTCTTCAGCACTTCGATCTCGGCCTGGGAGGCCTCGACCAGGTCGGGGCGGTTGGCTTTTTGGGCGTCGGCGATCGACTCCTGGCGCGACTTGATCTCCTTCTGCACGATGGCGATCACACCGGCTTCGTCGGGCGGCTGGCCCTTCTCCACCTGGGCGAATTTGATCGCAGCAATAGCCATGCGCAGGGTGCGCTTGCGCAGGTCGTCGTTGGCGCGCATGGCGTCTTTGAGGGCGTTTTCAAGGTTTTCGCGGGTGCTCATGGATCCTCGCAGTTCTATTCGCTTTCGTTTACCTGGTTGATGATGCTGACCGCCAGCCGGTTAAGCGCCTGTGCATCGGCCGCAGCAGTGTGGTTAGCGCGCCAGTACAGGTCGAGCAGTTCGGTAGGCGGCAGGCTGTTGATCAGCTGGTCGTTGGGCAGGCGGATGCGGCTGTCCATCTGGGGGCGCTTGATCAGAGAGAACTCGAACGCCTCTGCGGCGACCTCGCGCAGGGCAGCTTCGTCGATGTGCGTGTCCATCAGGCGCGGGTACTCGATCACCAGGCGCACGATAGCTCCCGCCAGGCGCTCGGCCGGCTCCAGCGCGGCGCGCAGCCGGTCGCTGACGCCTTCGGGGCTTTCAAGGCGCACATAGCGGTCAATGAACGGGCGCACGCCGTCCAACCGACGCCAGTCGAGGCGGGTGTCCTGGCGGCGCACATCGGCGATGACAAAGTACTTGTCGTCGCCGGCCTCGCCAAAGTCGACCCGTTCGATCGAGCCGGGGTAGACCACCGGCGGTTGGCGGCCTTCGTTCAGATCCTGGCGCTTGTGAATGTGCCCCAGCGCCACGTAATCGAGGCGCGGGTCTTTGACCATCGAGCCGGGCAGTACCAGGTCGCCGCCCAGCATCACCATGCGCTCGCCGCCGAAGACAGCCCCCTGCACCGAGCAGTGGGCCGCCATCATCACCGGCAGGGCCGGGTCGACGCGGCGTTCGAACCAGGCGTTGACCAGCTCCTGCAGGCGATCGGCCAGCTGCTCGTAGACGCGCGGCGTGTCTTCCTGGCTGAGGTTCAGGCTGGCGATCATTCCCGAGCGCGAAATCCACGGCAGGGCCAGGATCTGCAGCGGGATGCCGTGCAGCTCGTCCGGGCCGAGGAAGGTCGGGCGGTCGACGACGCGCACGTAGGGCACTTCGAGGGTGTCGAAGTTATCCAGGGCGTGGGCGCGGCCAAGGGCCGGGGAGAGATCGTGGTTGCCAACCAGCAGCAGGGTGGGGATATGGGCGCGGGAGAGGCGCATCATGCGCCGGCCCCACTCGCGCTGGAAGGTGGGGGCGGGGCTGCGGTCTTTGTAGGCGTCGCCGGCAAACAACACCAGGTCGACCTGTTCGTTGATCGCAGTATCGACGATCGTGTCGAGCGACTTAAGAAAGTCCATCACCCGCAGCGGCAGGCCGGTCTGCGGGTCGTGACGACCATAATTGGCCATGTCGATGTGGGCATCGGCAAAATGCAAGATCTTCGGCATGCGCCTATTATATCAAGCCGGTTAAGGTTATGTTCTACGGTTCAACACCCAGCTTCTGCAGCTCCTCCACGCAGGGCTGAAAATCTGTGTGGACCTTGACGCACTGCTGGTAATCGGCAGTGGCGGCATCCTGGTCGCCGAGGGCGTATTCGGCTTTGGCGCGCCAGTAAAAGCTCTCTTCCAGGATCGGGTCGCTCATGCTGTCGAGGGTCTGGGTAGCCAGGGCGGCTACGTCAACGTAGCGGCCGATATAGTAGTAAGCGAAGTATGGGCCGGTCTGGTACCAGAGCATGCGCCAGGGGCGCTCATCCTCGGGGAGCAGGGCATAGTTGGCAAAGGCCGAGTCATAGGATGCGGCAGCGGCAGTGTAATCGCCCAGGGCGACGCGAGCAGTGCCCTGGTTGAACAGGGCAAAGAACAGGTCGCGGCCCTGCAGGGCGGGGATCTCGGCAGCAGCGCGGGCTTCGGCGGCGCGGTTATTGAAGTTATCGTACGCGTTCAGGCCGAGGATGTCAAGCACCGCCTGGCGGCGCTCGGGCGGGTAGATGACGATGTAGGTGTAGTTAAAGGCCCGCCATTGGCGCAGCAGTTCGTCATATGGGACGGGCAGGTCTGGCCCCTTGTACGAATCCTGGGCGATGAAAACGCCGCGGGCGTCGTCGAAACCGCTCAGCACTTCATAATGGCCCATCCAGCCGTCGAAGCCAGCGCCCTCAAAGCCTTTCTCGACGATCACCGGGAAGCCGGAGGCGATCAGGGCTTTTAGGGTCGGCAGGTCGCCGGCGGCGCGCACCACGGCCTGCAGGTCGGTCTGCGTTTCGACGTACTCGGCCATCTCATACGGCATGACGTTCTTGTCTTGCTTGTTGGGCTTCAAGATGGCGGCGGTATCGCGCTGGTCGCCCTTCCAGCCCCAGTAGGTGAGGGCCATCGCCAGGTTGGCCGGGCCGCAGTTGTTCATCATCTGGTACATGTGCAGAATGCCAGACAGGTTGGCCTGGGCCGGCAGCGGGGTGGGCGGCAGGGTGGGCGGCGGCGTTTCAGTAGGCGGCAGCGGAGTCAGCGTAGGCGTGCTCAGGTCGATGGTGGGAGTGCGGGTGAAGGCCGGCCGGGCGGTGGGCGTCTCGTCGGGGGCGGGCGTATCGGAGGCCTGCGGGCGGAAGACCACCGCCTGAGGCGGGTTGATGGCGTACTGCAGGCGCGCCCGCAGCGTCTGCCAGCCCCAGCCCAGGCTGTCGGAGAGCGAAACCAGCGCCACCAGCAGGCTGCCGACGATAATCAGCACCAGGATGGCCATCACGACGAATTGAATATCCCGCTTCATTGCCGCCTCATCCCAATCAAACTCAGGGCTGAACGCCCATGACCTGCAGCTGGTACAGCGCCGGGCCGAACCCGGGGTGGAATTGCAGCGCCAGCTTAAAATCTTCGATCGCTGCGGCCGTGTCGCCCAGCGCGGCGCGGGCCATGCCGCGCCAGTAGTAGCTCTCTTCCAGGTTCTTATCGCTCTGCATTGCCGCCAGCGTGCCGTCGGCCAGGTACAGCAGGTCGTAATAGCGCTGCGAGTAGTAGTAGGCAAAGTACGGCCCGGTTTGGTACCAGAGCATACGCCAGGGGCGGTCCTTTTCGGGCAGCGTGGGATAGACCTTGAAGGCTTCATCATAAGCCGCGCCGGCGCCCATATAATCATCCAGCGCCGCCAGGCTGGAGCCGCGGTTGAACCAGGCAAAGTACTGGTCGATGCCCGACAACCCGTAAATCTCGTTGGAAGCCTTCAGGGCGGCGTTCTGCGCGTTGGCGGTTTCGTCGGCGTCGGCTCCCAACAGGGCCAGCACCTGGGTCTCCTGCTCCGGTGGGTAGACCAGGATGTAGGTGTAGTTGAAGGCACGCCAGTTTTCGATCATATCGGCGTAGCTGACCTCGTGGTCCGGCTCGATATACGAATCCTGGGTGATGAAGGTGCTGGAAGCATCATCATAAGCGTTGACCACCTGGTAGTGGCCCATCCAGCTGACCACACCGGACAGATCGCGCAAGTAGATACCCTTTTCGAGCAGCACAGGGTAGCCGTTGGCGATGAAACGTTTGATCACCTCCAGGTCGCCGCCGATGCGGGTGAGGGCGCGGTACGGGGTGGTGGCATTGACCGCGTCGACCATCTCGTAGGGCATGACGTTCTTATCGCGCCCGAGTGGCTTGAGCACCGGGGCAATCACATCCCGGCTGCCTTCCCAACCCCAGAAGGTGAGCATCATCGAGAGGTTGGCCGGGGCGCAGTTATTGGTGCCGGTGTGCTGGTCTTCGTACTTGATGCCGGGCACCCGGGCGCTGGAGGGCAGCGGCGGGAGGGTGGCGGTGGGGGTGAGCAGTGCGGGCGGGGCGGTGGGCGCAGCAGGCGAGGCCGCCGCCGGGTCAGCCGCCTGGGCGGCGGCGGTGGCAGCCAGTTGGGCCTGCAGCTCGGGGAGCAGCGTGGGTGCGGCGGTGACCGCGGCAGGCGAGGGGGTGGCGGCAGGCGGGACGGGGGTCGACGCATCGCCGGCTCCACCGACGATGACGGTCACCGCCGGCTGCACCACCAACCCGGCCGGCTGGCCCTGCTGCGGCACAAACACATCGCGGGCCGGCGGGTGGAGCGAGTACTGCAGGCGCAGCCGGGCTTCTTCGACGCGCCAGGCCAGCCGGTCATGCACCGGCGGGACGAAATACAGCGCCAGCAGGCACAGGCAGAGCGTGGGCACGCTCAGGGCAGCCAGGATCCATTTCTGATTATTGGTCAACTTCATTTCTAAGCTAATCCTTGGTTCACGGCGCAGGCGCGCCGAGGCGGTTGAGCGCTTCGCGCGGCGCAGCGTAGTTTGGGTTGAGGGCGGCGGCTTTCTGCAGGTCTTTGATGGCCTGGTTGGTCATCCCCAGTGCAGCGTAAGCCAGGCCGCGCCAGTAAAAGCTCTCCTCCAGCACGCCGCGCCCCACCCAGGTGAAGGTGGTGTTGGCCAGGTCGACCACATCCTGGTAGCGCCCGGTGTTGTAGTAGGCTTCGTACGGGCCAACCTGGTACCACATCAGACGGTAGGGGCGCAGGTCTTCCGGCAGGCGGCTGTAGAGGGCGAAAGCCTGGTCATAGGCCTGGGCTGCGCCGGCGTAATCGCCCAGGCCAACCCGGCTGGAACCAAGGTTGAACCAGGCAAAGAACAGGTCGCGCCCGTCCAGGCGGGTGATCTCATCCAGGGCGCGCTGCTCAGCTATGCGGTAGCTCTGGGCCTCGTCCAGGCGCTCGCCCAGCAGCGCTTCCACCTCGGCCTGACGCTGCTCGGGATAGACAAGCAGGTAGACATAGTTGAAATCACGCCACGGGCCGGGGTCCAGTTCGTCATAGGGCACTGGTAGATCGGGCATAATCAGCGAGTCCTGCACGGTCCAGCGCCGGCGCTCATCCGCATAGCCGGAGACCACCAGGTAATGGCCCATCCAGAAATCATCGGCCGGGTCGTGACCAGCCTCGATGATAACCGGGAAGCCGGCCGCCAGCAGGCGCTTGAGCAGAGCGGCATCGCCGCCCACCCGCGCCATGGCGCGCAGCCCGGGCTGCTGCGCCACAAAGGCCACCATCTCGGAGGTCATGACATTTTTATCATCCACCTCCAGGTTGGGGCGCAGGAAGGCGCGCGTATCGGTCTGGTCGCCGGCCCAGCCCCAGTAGGAGAGCGCCATCGCCAGGTTGGCCGGGCCGCAGTTATTGAACAACTGGTACTGGTGGCGGATGCCGCTCAAGGCCGCCTGCGGCGGAAGCGGCGGAAGGGTAGCAGTGGGCGGCAGGGGGGTGACAGTGGGCGGCAGGGTTTCAACCACGGGCAGAGCGGCGGCGGTTGGGCTGGCGGCGCCGGCGGCGGCGGCCTGGGCCTCAGGGGTGGGGCCGGCGGCAGCCGGGGTGACCGCCAGGGTGGGGCGGGCCTGCAGGGTTGCCTGGGCGGCCTGCTGCGGGACAAAGAGCACTTCTTCAGGCGGGTTCAACCGGCGCTGCAGCTGCGCCAGGGCGCTGTCCAAGCGGCGGGCGGCGCGCTGCCCAACCGGCGGGTAGAGCAGCAGCGCCCCAACGCACAGGCACAGCCCAAGCAGTGCGCCCAGCGCCGGCCAGGCGCGGCGCAGCCAGCGCTGCCGGCGCGGCGGCGGCGGTGGGGATGGAACACGGTGCGGTCTTTGAATGCCCATCGGTTATGCCCGTCCTGATTGGTCCAGCGCCGCGGCGATCTCGGCCCGTGCGTACGGGTCTGGCTCACCCCACAGCGCCTGCTGCAGCGCCTGGAGCGCCGCTGCGCCGCCGATGCGGCCCAGCGCCCAGGCGGCGTGTGCGCGCACCAGCGGCTCGGGGTCGCCCAGCGCGCCGATTAAAGCAGGGACGACGGCCGGGTCGTGTGTGTTCCCCAAAGCGACGGCCACATTGCGCAGATAGCCGCGCCGCTTGGCGCGCTTGACCGGACTGCCCTTGAACTTGCGATTGAAAGCCTGGGCGTCCAGCTGCAGCTCGTCCTGCAAGCGGGGGCGCGGCACGCCCGGGCGGGCCTGGAAGGCCGGTTCGGCGGCCGGGCGGGCGAAGCGCACGTTCCAGGGGCACACCTGCTGGCAGATATCGCAGCCGAAGATCCACTCGCCCACCTGGGGGCGCAGTTCGAGCGGGATGGGGCCTTTCAGCTCAATAGTGAGGTACGAGATGC
This sequence comes from Chloroflexota bacterium, assembly GCA_046089985.1. Taxonomy (GTDB): domain Bacteria; phylum Chloroflexota; class Anaerolineae; order Anaerolineales; family UBA4823; genus RBG-16-57-11. Next base: position 4,117 of record JBJSYW010000396.1, on the reverse strand, counting down.
AGCGCCGGGCATCCAGGGTACGATCGGGCTGGATGCAGTCCGTGGGGCAGGCGTCGATGCAGCGCCGGCAGGCGCCGCAGTGATCGGCGGTGAACGGCTGGTCGTGCGGCAGGTCGATGCCCAACAGCAGTTCGGCGAGCAGGAAATAGGAGCCGCGCTGCGGATGGATCAGGCAGGTGTTCTTACCGATCCAGCCCAGCCCGGCGCGCTGAGCCAGGTCGCGCTCCAGCAGCGGGCCGGTGTCGGTATAAATACGGTGGGCCACCGGCGCGCCGAGTTCGGTTTCAATATAGGCAGCCAGCCGGCGCAGGCGCTCGACCAGGACTTCGTGATAATCATCGCCCCAGGTATAGGCAGCCAGGCAGCCGCGGTGCTCGCCGGCGGGACCGGAGGAGGGTGTGTCAGGTGGGAAACCGGCGGGCGGGTGTGGGTGATAGGGCATGCCCAGCACCAGCACCGAGCGGCACTCGGGGAGGATGCGGCGCGGGTCAAGCCGGCGTTCAACGCTCTCGCCGGCAGCCAGGTAGGCCATCTCACCGTGGCAGCCGCGCGCCAGCCAATCCTGGTAGACGCCGGCATGCGGGGGCGGGAGCGGCGAGGTGACGCCCAGCAGATCAAAGCCCAGGCGCTGGGCTTCGCTTTCAATCTTCAGGCGCAGTTCTGCAGCGGGAAGCATGCGATCCACTAACTACCGGCCGGCGCGCCGCAGCGCTCATCACCCACTGCAGGTCAGTGAGAAGGGAGCCGCCTCCGAGTAGACCGATTCGGGGGTAATGACATGCAGGCGCAGCCAGCCGGAGACATCGGCGCCGAGGGTAACCTCAAACGCCAGGGTGTGCACCCCGGCATCCAGGTTGCGCTGGGCGGGCTGCGGCAGGCGCACTTCGGCGCCGCTCACATCGCCCGCTTCCAACAGGTAGGTGACCGAGGCCGGGCGGCTCAGGCTGAGCTGCCCGTTGATCAGGAAGGTGTGTGGGCAGGCCCCGGTGTAGGCGGCGTTGTCCACGCTCAGGTCGACCGCAGTAACCACCTGTCCGCTGGTAGGAACAGCGGTGGCGGCGGCCGACTCGCCGCCGCTGACGTTGATCTTGACCCATACGGCTTCCTTGCCGGCCGAACCAAAGCCAAACAGCTGGCCCTGGGCATTGCGCATCTTCCAGTAGCTGGTATAACTGCCGGCCTGCTCGGGGGCAGTCATCGTGACGCTGATCTCGACCTGCTCGCCCGGGGCAACTTCTTTCGACAGCGGGATCGAGGCCGGAGCGCCGAGCGGGCTGCCATCGATGTAGACCAGCTCGTACGTGGTGGTCCAGGTGGTCTTGCCGGTGTTGGCGATGCGCCAGGTTTTCTCAAAGGTCTCGCCCGGGGCAAAGGTCGTCCCGTCGGGGATGGTCACATCGGCAACGTAATCGGCCTGGTCGCCGGCAGCAGCCGAACCGGGAGCGGGGGCATCGGTGGCAGCCGCGCCCGGCTGGGTGGCAGGCGGGGCGGGCAGCGTGGCGGTAGGCGTGACAGCCGCCGCCGTGGCAATCAACGCTTCAGCAGCCGGCGGCGAGGGCGTCAGGCCAAAGCGCTGCAGGCGCATCGCTTCGGCAGTCTGGGCGGCAGCGGTGAAGAGCGCTTCCGGGGAGGGAGCGATTTCTTCAACGCTGCCGGCCGACAACTCGCAGCCGCTCAACAGGCCGGCCAGCAGCGCCAGGCCCAGCAGCACGGGGGGCAGGGAGGCGTTAACGCGGTTCCTGGCCATACAGCTTGTGGTGCACGGCGCTTAAGGCGCGCACCTGTTCGGCAGCGTGATAGGAAGAGCGCACCAGCGGGCCGCTCTCCACCCATTTGAACCCGATTGACAGACCGAACTCTTTCAGCTCGGCGAACTCTTCCAGGGTATAGTAGCGGTCGATGGGCAGGTGCTGCTTGCTGGGCTGCAGGTACTGGCCAAGCGTCAGAATGTCAACGCCCCAGCTGCGCTGGTCGCGCATCACCGCCTTGACCTCGTCGATGGTCTCGCCCAGGCCGACCATAATGCCTGACTTGGTCAGCACTTCGGGGTCGAGCTTCTTTGCGCCGCTGAGGGTGGCGGCGGCCCAGGCATAGTTGTCTTGCGGCTGGACCTGCTTGAACAGGCGCGGCACCGTCTCGACGTTGTGATTGAGGATCTCGGGGCGGGCGTCCATGACGATCTTCAGCGCTTCCAGGCTGCCCTTGAAGTCGGGCACCAGCACTTCGATCGAGCAGCCGGGGTGCAGCTGGCGGATGCGGCGGATGACCATCGCGAAGATCGGCGCGCCGCCGTCATGGCGGTCATCGCGGTTGACGCTGGTGATCACGGCGTGCTTGAGGTTCATCGCCTTGACCGCCTGAGCCACGCGCTCCGGCTCAAGCCAATCGAGCGGGGAGGGCTGGCCGCGCTTGATGTCACAGAAACCGCACGAGCGGGTGCAGACATCGCCAAGCATCAGGAAGGTAGCGGTGCCGGAGCCCCAGCACTCGCCCATATTGGGGCACATGGCTTCTTCGCAGACGGTGTGCAGCGCCTTGCTGCGCATCAGCCCCTGCAGCCATTCATAGGTTTCACCCGAAGGGGCGCGCACCTTGATCCAATCTGGGCGGCGCTTCGGGGTGGTATCGACCTCTTCGCTCTTTACGCGATCTCGAGTGGGGTTGAAAGGCATACGTGTTCCTCGTTCAGTGGATGGCTTCGTTCATCTTCAGTCTGGCGTACGGATAATCGGACCCGGTACACACCATTAATCCGTTCCATTGTACTCGTTTTTGACAAGTCATGGTTGAAAATAGGTTAAGTTACGCCGGTTTGCTTATTGCGCCGGCAGGGCAATTTCCAGTATACTGAAATTGCACGCCGCGTGGCATGCCTTCCTGTTCCGTCTTTACCGAGGGGTCAATTACAATGGACGCAAACCTGGAAATCCGGGTCATCGACCTGGTCTTTTGTTTGTCACAAGCCGTGGATATGGTTGACGCCCACGTGGCCGACCATCACAAGCGGGTAGCCTATATCGTGTTCAGCCTGGCTGAGGAGATGGGCCTGCCGGAGGGCGAGTGCATGGACCTGGCATTGGCCGGGGCGCTGCACGATATCGGCGGGCTGGCGCTGAAAGACCGCCTGGCGCTGCTGGAGTTCGAGTCCATCAGCGCGCGCGAGCACGGCGAGTTGGGCTACCAGCTGGTACACCCGTTCCGCGCGCTGGCGAGCGTGGCCGACCTGATCCGCAGCCACCACGTCTACTGGGAAAACGGGGCCGGGGCGAGCGCTAACGGGCGGGCAGTGCCGCCCGGCAGCCACCTGCTGCACCTGGCCGACCGGGTGGCGGTGCAAATCGACCCCCACCAGGAGGTGCTGCTGCAGGCAGAAACGATCCGGGCGCGCATCCAGAACGAGGCGGGGCGCATGTTCCGCCCGGAGCAGGTGCAGGCCTTCTGCCGGCTGTCTGCCCGGGAGAGCTTCTGGCTGGACGCCATTTCCAGCGGGCTGGAAGGGCTGCTGGGCCACCGCGCCCACTGGCGCACGGTGCGCCTGGAGACCGAGGACATGGCCGAACTGGCCCGGCTGTTCTGCCGCACGATCGACTTCCGCAGCCCGTTCACCGCCACGCACTCCAGCGGCGTAGCAACGGTGGCTGAACTGCTGGCCGAACTGGACGGGTTTTCACTGGAAGACCGCCAGATCATGAGGATCGCCGGCTACCTGCACGACCTGGGCAAGCTGGCCGTTCCAACCGAGATCCTGGATAAACCGGCCCGGCTGACCGACCAGGAGTTCGCCGTGGTGCGCCACCACACCTACTACACCGACCGCATCCTGCAGCCGGTGGGACCGCTGGACAAGATCCGCACCTGGGGGGCGCTGCACCACGAGCGGCTGGACGGCAGCGGCTACCCGTTCCACCTGACCGCCGAGCAGCTGCCGCGCGGCTCACGCATCATGGCTGTGGCAGACGTGTTCGTGGCGGTGACCGAAGATCGGCCCTACCGACGCGGGATGGACAAGCTGGATGCGCTGGAAGCGCTGCGACAGAAGGTGGACGGTGGGGCGCTGGACCGCGAGCTGGTGGCGCTGGCAAAGGCGAACTACGAACGGGTGGACCAGGCCCGCCGG
>JBJSYW010000395.1:0-4949 GCA_046089985.1 Chloroflexota bacterium | reverse complement strand
CCGGCTTCGCCGAGGGCGGTTCGGTGCAGCTGGTAGACGGGCGCTTCGAGACTCCGGCTGCCCCCGGCTCGGCTGCGACCAACACCGTACAGCTGGTGGACCCGGTCGCCTACGGGCGGCTGGCGGATGGCAGCCCGGCGGCGGCGGTGCTGCTGGCCTCCAATTCGGGCGGCAGCGGCACGTTCTATGAATTGAGCCTGGTAGGCCTGCTGTCTGACGGCACGCCGGTCAGCCTGGCGTATACCTTCCTGGGCGACCGGGTGAAAATCAACAGCCTGCAGATGCAAGACGGCCTGGTGACGGTGGACCTGCTGGCGCAGGGGCCGGATGATCCGATGTGCTGCCCAACCCAGCAGCAGACGCGCGCCTACAACCTGGTGGATGGCGAACTGGTGCAGGCCTCGGCCGATGGGGTGGTTTCCAGCGCGCCGGTAGACCCGGCCGCGCCCCCCGCCGGCGGGACCCCCGGCGCGGCTGGTGGAGATCCCGGCGCGGCGGCAGGCGCAGCGCCAGGCAGCGCCGGCGGGCTGACCGGCACGATCTGGCAGTGGAGCGATTACCAGCTGGGCAGCCAGGCGCAGAAGCCGGTCGACCGCCCGCAGGATTACCGGCTGGAGTTCCTGCCCGGCGGGCAGGTGCAGCTGCAGGCCGGCTGCAACTCAGGCAGCGGCAGCTACACCGCCGGCGATGCCGGCAGCGGCAGCCTGTCGTTCGGGGCGTTGGTCGCCACCCAGATGGGCTGCCCGACCGGCTTAATGGGGGCCGAATTCGTGCAGTACCTGGGGCAGGTGCAGAACTTCGCGCTGCGCAATGGGGCGCTGTTCCTGACCTTGCAGGACGGCGGGATCCTCAAGCTGGTCCCGGCCCGCTGAGCGGCAAGCCAGGAACGGCACAGCGGCCCGGCTGCATCCACGGCAGCCGGGCCGCTGTTTCATGGTTTGATGCGCCGCCGGGCTAGCGCCGGTAGGCGGGGACGTAGAACGGGCGCTTGACCACCCGGGCCTTGACCGGCTTGCCGCGGATCACGATATCGATCTCGCTGCCCAGCGCGGCATGTTCCACCGGCACATAGGCCATACCCAGGTATTTATCGGGGGTGGGGCAGTACATCCCGCTGGTCACGTGACCGACTTCTTTGCCGCCCACCTGCACCGGGTAGTGCTCGCGAGCCACGCCGCGTTCGACCATCTCGAACCCGACCAGCACGTGCTGCGGGCCTTCCAGCTTTTCCTTCAGCAGCGCGTCACGGCCGATGAACTTCTTGTCCAGGCTGAGGGCAAAGCCCAGGCGGGCCTGCACCGGGTTCAGGCCGGCGTTGATCTCGTGCCCGTAAAGCGGCATGCAGGCTTCGAAGCGCAGGCTGTCGCGCGCCGCCAGCCCAATCGCCTTGACGCCCTCGGCCTCGCCTTCCTTCAGAATGCCTTCCCACAGCCGCAGCGCCTGCTCGGCCGGCACAAACAGCTCAAAGCCGTCCTCGCCGGTATACCCGGTGCGTCCCAGCAGGGCCGGGATGTCGCCCATCAGCCTGGTCTGCACGGCGGTGAAGCGCGGCGCCTTCTCGATATCATCGGCCGCCAGGCGGTTGAGGATCTCGGGCGCTTTTGGCCCCTGGAAGGCCATCATGTAGGTTTCTTCCGAGATGTCGGTGACGGTCACATCGTAGCCGGCGGCGTGCGCCTTCAGCCAGTCGACGTCTTTGAAGCGGTTGGAGGCGTTAATGGCGATAAAGAAGTAGTGCCCGTAGGTGGGGTGGGGCAGCTTGTACACGAACGAGTCATCCACGCAGCCGCCATCCTTATAGCAGATGATGGCATAGTGGGCGTCGAGCATTTTCATCTTCGTCACATCATACGAGACCATGTGGTTGACGAAGGCTTCTGCCTGCGGGCCCACCACCTCCACCTGGCCCATGTGGTCGATATCAAACAGCCCGGCGGCCGTGCGGGTGGCATGGTGCTCTTGCACCGGCCCGCTGGGATACTGGACAGGCAGTTCGTACCCGGCGAATGGCACCATCCGCCCGCCATGATCACAGTGCCACTGGTAGATGGGGGTTCTTTTGAGGGTTTCGGTCATTGCATTCTCCTGGTTTGGGTTTGGGAATTGTTTTATGGGGCTGCCACAGCTGCCTGTGGCAAGAGGGTAAAGGTGATGGTTGTGCCCTGGTTCAGGATGGACTCGGCCCAGATGCGCCCGCCGTGCCGTTCGACGATGCGCCGGGCGATCGCCAGGCCAAGCCCGGCGCCTTCGTACTCATAGGCGCCGTGCAGGCGCTCGAAGGGTTTAAACAGCTTGTGGACGTACTGCATGTTGAACCCGGCGCCGTTGTCTTGCACGGAAAAGCAGGGCTGCCCGTCCGGTGCGCCGCGCTGCAGGCTGATGCGCGTCACCGGCGTCAGCCGGGTGAACTTCCAGGCGTTGCCCAGTAGCTCTTCCAACAGGATCTCCATCAGGCCCGGGTCGGCTTCAACCAGCAGCCCGTCGGCAATCTCGACCGAAGCGCGCCGCTCGGGCTGGGTGGTCTGCAGCCGGTCCAGCACCCGGCAGGCTGCCTCGCCCAGGTCAACCGTTTGCAGCTGCACCGGGCGGCGCATGGTGCGGGCGTAGATCAGCATGCGGTCGATCAGGATGGAAGCCAGCCGGCTGGAGTCGCGGATGAAGCCCAGGTAGGCCTGACCGACCTCGTCCAGGCAGCCATCATAATCTTGCAGCAGCGCCTGGCTGTAACCGTCAACGCCGCGCAGCGGGGCGCGCAAATCATGAGAGATGAAGTGAGCCAGGTCTTCCAGCTCGCGGGCCGCGGCCTGCAGGCGTTCTTCCCGGTCCTGGAGCTGCAGCTCCAGCGCATGAATACGCGACTGCAGCGCGTCAATCGTATCCCCAGAGGGAGCGGATGATGTCATGGCAGTGTGGATTATAATCCTTTTGGGGGGTTATTCGTAGGCCAGAACCTCGCGGATTGTCAGGTGGGCGGCGCTGCGGTCGGGGATAATGCTGGCGACCACCGAGAGCAGCGTCACCAGCCCCAGCCAGAGCAGGAAACCGGTGGGGGTCAGCTCCAGCTCGGCCGGGCTGCCGAACAGGACCGTGCTGACGTTGTCGGAGAGCAGCTTGCTGATCGGCAGCGCCAGCAGAGCCGAGATGATCCAGCTCAGCCCGCCGATGATCATCCCTTCGGCGATCACCAGCTTCATCAGGATGCCGTCGGTAGCGCCGATGGCGCGTAAGATGCCGATCTCGCGCGTGCGTTCGAGGATGTTCAGGCTCATCGTGCCCGCCAGGCCGATGCTGCCTACGATGGCGGTCAGAATAGCCAGGAAAAGCAGGAAGTTGTTCAGGATCGAAAAGCCTTGGGCGGCGCTGCCGGCGATGAAATTGCCGGTGGTCAGGTCGGCCACGCGCAGGTCCTGGGCCTGCAGCCGGTTGTCGATCGCCACCCCCAGGGCGTCCTGCTCAGCGGGCGACAGGTCGCGCCGCTGGGCCACGATGCGGTAGGCGCTGGCAACGCTCGGTTGGTTGGTCGCCGCCGACATCGCTTCGAAGCTGGTATAGCCGATCAACCCGCTGTTGCGCCCGGCCAGCTTGAAGAAGCCGATGATGGTCCAGTCGATCTCCTTGCCGTTGATGCGCAGGGTGATCGGATCGCCGACCTGGATATCGGGGTAATCGATGCGGAAGCGGTCGTTCAGGGCGATGGCGTGTGAATCGCCCGGCTGCACCCAGCGCCCTTCCAGCACCACGGCCTGCACCAGGCGCGTATCCACCGGAGGGGCCAGGATCTGCACTTCCGGCCCGGTGCTGCCGTCGGGCAGCAGCAGTTCGGCGTAGGCCGCCCCCCAGCCTTCGACGTACTCCACGCCCGGGATCTGCTCCAGCAGTTCCTGGATTTCGCTGATGCGGTGCGGTTCGGTCAGGAACAGGTTGGCGTCGGCCAGGAAATAGCGGCTGATCAGGTCCACCTGGCCGTCCATCGAGCGCTGCATGTTGAAGGTGGAGATGAAGATCGCCCCACCCAGCGAGAGCGTCACCAGGGTCAGCGCCAGGCGGCCTTTACGGCGGAAGGTGTTGCGCAGCGAGACCAGCATCGGCCGGGACAGCGGGCGCAGGCGGGTGATCTGCTGGTCGATGCGGCTGCGCCGCACCTCGCCGCCCTGGCGGATGCCGCTCAGCGCCTCGCTGACGCTGTGGCGCGCCCCCTGCAGGATCGGCAGCAGCGCCGCAGCCTGCGGGACGATGATGCCCATGAACAGCTGCAGCAGCATCACCGAGGGGAGCAGGCGCGCCCCGCGGAAGCGCACATTGACCGCTCCGGTCAGCTGGCCGGTGCGCTCAAAAGCCACCTGGTAGGCCAACGGGATGGCCAGCGCGGCCGCCAGCAGGCCGAAGACCAGGATCAGCGCCATGTACAGCACGATGATCTGGTAGCGCCGGGAGCCGAGGGTTTTCAGGATGCCGATCTGCTGGATCTGCTGCTGGACGATGGCCTGCAGCGTGTTGGTGATCAGGAAGCCGCTCAAGAACAGCACCAGCACCCCCAGCACGTTCAGAATGCCAGAGAGCGCTTCGACGTACGGCAGGTTGGGGTGGCTGAGCGTGCCGCGCGTGTTCAGGCTGACCACCGTCAGCCCGATGCGCTCCAGTTCGTCGCGTACCCGCGAGCCCACCTGCTGCAGCGCGGCCGGGTCATCGGCGGCGCCCGGCGGCTGGTCCTGGATGGTGATCAGGAAGGCGTTGTCGCGGTACGGGGCGGCCAATCCCAGCCATTCGGCGGTTTTGCGGTTGGTGTAGCCCTGAACGGGGGCCAGGAAGAACCCCGGCCCGCCGGAGAACGCCCCCACCGTCTGGTCGGCCACCACGCCCACCAGGCGCACCTGGCGCGTCTCACCCGCCGGCGTCTCCAGCGTCAGCAGATCGCCGATCTGGGCGTTGGTCTCGGGCAGCTTGAACTG
>JBJSYW010000394.1:0-3235 GCA_046089985.1 Chloroflexota bacterium | reverse complement strand
CGTTCAAAAAGTCCGCCCGGACCCCGGCTGTGCCGGCCGCCCGGGCGGACTTTTTATTTTGGCAGGTTTTGGCTTACGACGACGCCGACCAGATGAAAAAGGCCCACGAAACCACCACCGCACACACCAGCTCCACCGTATCCGGCGCCAGGGCGTACAGCAGCGTGGACCACGAATGAAACATCACATGCGGCGAGAAAAACGGCCCGATGGCCTGCGCCAGGCGCTCCCGGCGCCGGTACAGCGCGCTGATCAGCAGCACCACCCCGAACGGCAGCGAGGCCGGCCACAGGCTGGCGTTATACTCGGGCTGCACCGCACTGAACTTGAGCGGCCACAGGCCAAACAGCCCGAACGAGACCAGCAGCAGCGCCGTAAACGGGGCGAATGTGCGCAGCAGGCGCTTCTCGCGCAGCGCCTCCACGCCCCAAAACAGCGCCAGCGGCAGCCCGATCTGCGGTTTGAGCGCCAGGAAGAACAGCCCAACCTGCGGCGGCAGCACGAACCCCAACAGCGCCAACCAGTCGACGTTGGCATTGATCAGGTTATGCAGGATTTGCGGTGAGAGCAGGATCGCCGCCAGCCCGATTGGGCTGGCCTTGAGCCGCACCGCCACGTAGGCATAGACGCACAGCCCGGTCACCAGCAGCACAGCCGTGCCGGCACGCGCCGGCAGCAGCGCCAGCGGCACAAACACCGCCAGCGACCAGGGGGCCAGCAGAAACTGGTCCACCTGGTAGGGGTCCTGGCCTTGCAGCAGCAGCCGGGCAGCCGGGTAGAACGATTTGCGCCAGTCGGCGCCCAGCTCGTCGGGCAGCAGCAGGCTGCCGGCGATCACCGCCGCCAGGTAAGCCGCCGCCAGCAGCAGCACCCGCCGGTCCAACCGGGGGCGGCGCAGCGCAGAAGCGGCAGGCGCCGGATCGTTCGCCGTCACGCCAGCCGCCTCACTCGCCCGCCGCAGGCCGGGTGAACAGGAACAGCGTGCGGTCGCTGCCCTGGATCGGCCGCCGCTCCAGCAGGTCAAATTCGGCGCCGAAGGCCTTCAGGAAGCCTTCTTCAGTGTAATCGGGGAAGATATCCTGGCGCGCCGCCAGCAGCTTTTCGACCTGGCTGTCGCCCTTGGGCACGAACTCGATCAGCAGGCTGCGGCCCAGGCGGGCCAGCAGCCGGGCGATCTCAGGCAGCGGGACGTTATTGGCGATCGCCAGGTGGTGCACCAGCGCCAGCGCCACCACCACGTCGGCCGGGCCGCGCTCGATAAACGCCTCGCGCTCGCAGTTACCCCAGCCGATCGCCGGGGAAGGGTTGGTCAGGTCCAGCACCAGCGGCAGCAGCGCACCGGCCTTCAGACGCCGGTTCTCCAGGTAGTCGATCTCCACCGCCGCCGGGTCAAAGTCGCTCGAGATCACCAGGCAGCCGGGCAGCTCCGCCGCCAGCCGGCTGAAGACCCCCGTGTTGGCCCCCAGGTCCCACACCGTGCGAGGGGCCAGGCGCAGCAGCATCTCGCTCACCAGGCGCTTCTTTTCATCAAACGCCTGGTCTGAGTAATTGGTTTCGCGGTAGTAATCGGCCCAGGCGGTGCCGCCCGGCTTCCAGGCCAGCTTTTTGACGCTGCTCTCCAGGCTGTCGATCAGCCCCAGCATGGCCTGCTTGCTGATCTGTGCCTTGCGCGGCCCGCTGCGCACATCCTGCCCGGCATAGCGCTGCTGGGCAGCGGCATGGGCGTGGATGTGACTCAGCAGCCCGAAATTCAGGCGCGTACGCCAGGGCAGCAGCCGGGAGGCCAGGTCCAGCGGGATGCCGTCCAGGTGCACCTGCAGCAGTTTACCCAGGCGCACATCGTTCAAGCTCATCAGCGCCAGCGGGGCCAGGAAATGCTGGCAGAACTGGCGGTAAGCCTGCCACGGCTCGCCCTCGGTGTAGCAGGCAAAGCTCAGCGTGTCGATCAGCCGCGGCGCGCCGTGCACGAACTGCACGTTATAGGCGCTGGCGTCCTTCAGCGACATGCCGGCCTTCAAGGCTTCCTTTTGGACCGCCAGCGTCAGCAGGGCAGCGTCCTTGAGCTGCGAGAACGACCACTCATAGGGGTACGAGATGAACGGAACCAGCTCGGGTTCGATCACCCGGTAAGCGAGCACGGGCTGCGCCGGGGCTTCATCCACTTCCTGGTGCGCCACCAGCAGTTTCTTCTTGACCAGCCGTGCGTACAACCCGGAGGTCATCAGCCGGTCATAGTCGGCCTGGTAGGCCAGGTTGACCTGGCGCAGCAGGCGGCCTGAGCGGCGAAACAGGAAGCCGCTTGGGTCGCGGAAAGAGGCCGCCAGGCGCGGCGCGCCGGCCTGCGGGGATGGATTCGGTTCGATCTGGTTTGCTTCGTTCATGGCTGGCTGGATTATATCAGGGCCGGCGCGCCCGCGGGTGTTTCTGGCGCACCGGCCCGGTTCATCACACCACCAGCCGCTCCCATTCGCCCATCAGGTCTTCCAGGCGCGCCTGGGCCTGGGCCATCTGGTTCGACAGCTCATGCACCCGGTCAAAGGAGGCCTTCTCGCCGGCCTTCTGCAGCTCTTTCGACAGGCGCTGCACCGAAAGCTCCTGGTCTCGGATGCGCTGTTCGAGCTGCTGCAGGGCTTCCTGGCGCTTGCGTGTTTCGCGGCTGTTGTCGCGCACCATCGGCTTGGGCGTAAGCAGCGTCTGCCGCCCGGCAGCCGGTTGGCCGATCACCGGCGCCCGGCGCAGCAGGAACTCGCGGTAGCCGCCGCGGAAGATGTCCAGCCGCCCGGCGCGCAGGTCCCAGATCTGGGTCGCCAGCCGGTTGACCAGGTAGCGGTCGTGCGAGACCAGCAGGATCGTGCCGGTGTAGTTTTCGAGCACTTCCTGCAGCGCCTCGCGCGCCGGGATATCCAGGTGATTGGTCGGCTCGTCCAGCACCAGGAAATTGGCCCCTTCCAGAGCCAGGATCGCCAGCGCCAGGCGCGCCCGCTCACCGCCGCTCAACGCGCCGACGCGCTTGAAGACATCCTCGCCCTGAAACAGGTAGCCCGCCAGCATGTGGCGCGCCTCGCCGTCATCCAGCGCCTTGCGTCCGGCGGCGTGGGCCAGGAATTCCTCCAGCAGGCTGTTTTCATCGTTCAGCGCATCCTGCGCCTGAGCGAAATAGCCGACTTTCAACCCGCCGCCCAGGTGGATCTCGCCTGCCAGCGGTTCAAGATGCCCCAGCATGGTTTTGATAAAG
>JBJSYW010000393.1:0-5153 GCA_046089985.1 Chloroflexota bacterium | reverse complement strand
CACCAGACAAAATTTACAGAAAGAGTCTTGCACAATCTTTGGTTGGGTAGCATTTCCGTTCTCCTATAAATAAGAGGATAACAAATGGACATCATCCTATCTGTCGGATTATTTGGTATTATCGCCCTTTTTGGTTTATTTTTATTAATTCAGTCTATAAAAAATTCACAGAGGATCTTTTACGGACAAGAATTATCTAAAGCATATCTCATAAAAACCGCCTTTTTAGCTGGTCTTTCAACGAGTATGCTTTTTTTAACTCTAATCTTTTTTGTAAGTTTATTTGAAGGTGATTCAAGATGGTCTATAGAATGGGTACTAATTTTTATAGTTCTAGCGATATTCGGAGGATTATTGGTATTTTTGGGAGCTTGTGTTCATTACTCCGCTGTAAATAAATATCGAGAAACGGTATTTAAGAAAACTATCGAAAGAATTATGCGTGATAAAGAAAAATAGCAGAGAGCAGAGGGAAGTAAGTTACTAACCAACCCTCTGCCCTGTCGACGGTCACTGGCTTGGCGCTCTGGTCGCTCCTCGAAGGTGCAGACATATTAAACTCTCCCTGAGGAGTCTACGATTGGAGTTGAATAGGACGTTTAGAAATCCCGTTGTGCCTACGAATCATTTCTACCCTCTTTGCATTGAACTCATTTCCGAGCGATGTTTTCAGTCCTTCTTGGTTCAGCATTTCCGCAATCTCTCCATCTCGATGTTGTTCATTCAACTGGCGGATGCGCTCAACCAGGCTGGGTGGTTGATTAAACTGCATAATACCAGTGATCTTATTGTATTCACAATCCAGGGGTGAATTTCTGGCCGCGCTCGATCTACCTCACCGCCGGCCTGGCGATCTCCCTCACCAGCGCGGCTTTCTCGGCGGCGGGCAGGAAGGCGGCGCGGGCGGCGGCGGCGACGCGGTTGCTCAGCGCTTCCTGCGACAGGCCCAGGTCCTCGCACACCAGGCGATACTCGTCGCTCAGGCGGATCTGCGAGATGCTGGGGTCGTCGGTGTTGATGGTGGCATTCAGCCCCAGGTTCAGCATGCGGCTGAGCGGGTGCACCACCAGCGAAGGCACCACCCCCGACTGGTAGTTGCTGGTGACGCACACCTCGAACACCACCTGGCGCTCGCGGGCCAGGCGCAGCACCGCCGGATCCTCCAGCACGCGCACCCCGTGACCGATGCGCTCGGCGCCCAGCACTTCGATGGCGCTGCGCACGTTCTCCGGCCCGCCCCACTCGCCGGCGTGGGCGGTGATGTGCAGCCCGGCCTGGCGCGCCTCTCGGAACAGCCCGGCGAAGTCCACCCCCTGGTGCGTGGCCTCGCTGCCTGCCAGGTCGATGCCCACGATGCCGCGCCCCAGCCGCTCGGCTGCCAACTGCACCACCTCTGCGCCCAACTGCAGGCTCTCCTGGCGGTTCATGCTGACGATCAGGCTGGTCTGGATGTGGTACTCGGCGGCGGCCTCCCGGGCGGCGGTCACCACCCAGTCGATCACCTCGGCGAGCGGGAAGCCCTCCGCCCGGCTCAAGGCCACCGGGGTGAAGCGCAGCTCCAGGTAGCGCACGTTGTCCAGCGCCGCATCCTGGATCGCCTCACGGGTGATGCGGTGGATCGCCTCGGGCGAGCGGTAGAACATGCGCAGGGTCTGGAATTTGGACAGAAAGTTTTCGAAGTTATAGACATCCCCGCCGCTCACCTGCACCAGCTCGCGCAGCTTGCCGGTGCCCGGCAGGGGCAGCCCGTGCGAGCGGCCGATATCCAGCAGCGTGCTGAGACGCAGCGAACCCTCCAGGTGACGGTGCAGATCCACCTTGGGAAGAGCCTGGTAGTAGGCGGTCGGATACCGGGTGGTCGACTGTGTATTCAAACCTGGCGGTCCTGTATCCCAGCCGTTAGCGGGTCAGCGGAAGTGAAAAGCAGTAACACAGCCCGTGTTCGGCCGAGCGTTCGATCCAATATTTTCCACCATGCGCTTCGATGATTTTTCGGGCAGCCACCATGCTGAGGGAATGCGCCTCCGGCGCCTCAGCCACCCCGGTGATTATCTTGCCCTGCAGCCAGCCGGGCTGCTGGATGATCTTCAACCGCACCTGGCGCGACCCTTGAACGAATTTTATCGCATGCTCAAGCAGATTGTCCAGTGCCTGGGCGATTCTGGCCTCATCGGCCGGCAGCAGCGGGAGCGCCTCCGGGCAGTCGAGGGTCAGCTGCAGCCCGCGCTGCTCGGCCTCGGCAGCCCGGGCCGACAGCGCCCGGCGGGCGGCTTCGGCCAGATCCAGCGGGGCGGTCAGCAGCCAGCCGTTGTCGCGCGCCTGGATCAGCGCCAGCGTATCGGCCAGGCGCGCCAGCGCCGTGCCCTGGGCGCCCAGGATGTGCAGCGCCTGGGCCTGGCGCTCGGTCAGCCGGCCCAACTCGCCGCCCTGCAGCAGTTCCACATAGGCTTGCAGTAGCGCCAGCGGGGTGCGGATCTCGCGGTTCAGTTCTTCCGTCAAACACAGCAGTTCCTCGCTGCGGCGGTTCTCCTCCTGATACAGGCGAGCGTTGTGGAAGGCTGCGCCGGCCTGGGCGGTGGCGATTGCCAGTAGCTGTTCGCTCTGGCTGCTGAAAGCGCCCGGCTCGCTGCTCACCAGCGTCACCGTACCGATGACCTGCTTCCGGAACAGGATCGGCGCGGCCAGCAGCGAGCGCATGCGGCTGGGGCGGGCCTGGCCCAGGTCAAGCGAGTGGGCGCGGCCGGCGGGCTGCAGATCGTTCTCAACCAGGGTCTGCCCGCTGAGCAGCACCCGCCCGGCGATGCCCTGCCCGGGGGCCAGCTCGGGCGGGTCGGGCAGGTCTTCCAGGCTGCCGGCGGCGGCGGCCTGGTGCAGCCACTGGTCGTCCTCCAGCATCATGATCATCACCGCGCCGGCTTTGAACAGGCTGTGCAGTACGTTGACCGTGTTCTGGAAGACGGTCTCCAGGTCTTGAGCGGCGTTGACCTTCTGGGTCAGGCGCTGCAGGGCTTTCACTTCCTCGATGCGGTAGCTCAGGCGGCGGGCGGTGCCGGCGTTATCCACCGCCACCACGGCCTGGTCGGCCAGCATCGAGAGCAAGTAGCGTTCGTCAGATAGCAGCCGGCGCGGCCGGTGAAAGGCGACCAGCAGCACGCCCAGCCGGCGTCCGCCGCGGGCCAGTTGGTAGCCGGCCAGCGAGGCCACCTGCCAGCCGGCGGCGGCCAACGGTGCGCCCAGCGGGTGGGTCGGCAGATCTTCGATCACCAGCGGCCAGCGGTGGCGGGCGATCTCGGCCACCACTTCGGCCGGCGCAGCGGCTGTGGCGGCCGAAACGCCCGGGCCAAGCTCGCCCAGGCCGGAGGAGAAGATGTAGGTGGGCTGCGGCTCGTCTTCAGCAGGCTGCAGATAGATCTGCACCGCGCTGCCGGGGATGATCTGGGCCGCGGTTTGGCTGACCATGGCGAAGACCGCCTCCAGGTCGAGCGTGGCCGACATCTTGAGCGCGATGGTGTGAAGCGCTTCCAGGCTGGAGCGGTAGTGCGAGGTGATCTCGCGGTAGATGTGGCGCTCGATCCAGGCCGAAAGCAGGCGCAGCAGCGGGTCGATGCGTTCGTCCAGGTCGTTGGGGTCGAACGGAGCGCGGCGCACCAGCAGCAGCAGCGCCGGCAGGCCGGCTTCCAGCGCCAGCGGGACGGCCGCCCAGCTCCATCCGTCGTCTGGAGCGCCGGGCGGCAGGTCTTGTACGCCGGTCAACCCGCCGTCGCAGATGCGCTCGCGCAGGCGCGGCCAATCGAGCGGTGGATCTGGGGGGAGCATGTCGAGCAGGGTTTGCAGGGGGACGGCGCCGGGCAGCAGGGTCTCATCGCCGGCGGGGCCGGGCATACCCAGGTAGACTGCCTGCAGGTCAAGCCGTTTGGCCAGCTCCGCAGCCGGGTAGGACAGCGGGTGGGGGAGGGAAGCGGTCAGCAGATTGATGAGGGACATCGATATCGCTCGCACTCCCGGCAGCCTGAGGCGAGGATGGGCGCAGGGGCCGCCCATCCTCGCTGGAGCAGCAGGGGTTATTTGCGGCGCCGCTTACGCTTCTTGGCAGCGGCGTCCGGCTCGTCGGGCGCGGCGCCGGCCGGGGCAAGCGTTTCCGCCTCGACCTCGCCGCTGTCCAACCCGGCCGGAGCGGCTGGGGGTTGGAGCTGCGGTTCGTCTTCATCGCGCGCCACCGCTGCCTGCACCTGGCTCAGGTCGCGCGCCCGGTAGGTGAACATACGCGTCACCACGCCGGTGCGGATGGTGTTCTGCAGGTTCTGGTACAGCTCGCCGGCGCGGCTCTTGTATTGTACCAGCGGATCGCGCTGGGCGTAAGCTTCCAGGCCAATCGAGACTCGCAGCGCCTCCATCTGGGTCAGGTAATCGACCCACAGCTCGGTGATTACGCTCAGCAGCAGCTGGCGGTAGACGCCGCTCATCACCCGCCGGCCCAGCTCGTTGATAATCTCGCTGCGCTGCTCAACCGGGAAGGCAGCCAGTGGTTGGGCGGCAGCCGGGGAATCGGCCGGCTCGCCCAGGCGCTCCAGCAGGGCGCTGCGGGCGGCGGGGTCCAGGTCAACTGGGCGGGCGTTGCCCAGCCGGCCGAACTCGGCCAGGCCCCAGGTGATTTGGATGGCGTTCAGGGCAGCCTGCATGTGCTTGAGGGCGGCGTCAGCCACTTCCTGCTGGCTGCGCCCATCCAGCAGCCCGGCGGCGTAGTAGATCAAGGTGAAGCGGCGGGTGCGCTGGACTACCTTGCGGTGCGTGCGGCGGTCGAACAGGGCCTTGGAGCCCTGTGGGAGCTGCATCAGGATGCCCAGCCAGGCGCCCTTGGGGGCTGGTTCGGCGGTCTTCTCCAACATAGCGTCCAGCTCTTTGACCACCAGCCCGTCGGGGCCAAGGTAGCGCTTCTTACGCTGGTCATACAGCTCGCCGGCGGCCTGCAGGATCTGGTTGACGATCTCGGACCAACCGTACTCGGCCAGCGCGGCGGCGTCCAACTCGAGAGCGTCTTCGACGCGGCGCTCGGCGGCGTTGATCGCCCGCTCGACGGCCTGCACGCGCAGGCTGTGCTTGGCGACCCGGGCACCATTGCCAAGCGCGGTTTCCCCGGCATCCCCGGTCTTGGT
>JBJSYW010000392.1:0-3454 GCA_046089985.1 Chloroflexota bacterium | reverse complement strand
CCTGGAGTATCACATCGATTTAGACCCGGCCCTCAAGCAGGTCACCCTGCCGTGCATGATCCTGCAGCCGCTGGTCGAGAACGCCGTGCTGCACGGCGCCGAGCCGCTCAACCGCACCGTCACCGTCAGCGTGCGCGCTTTCATCGAAGGTCCTAGCCTGGTGCTGGAGATCGCCGACGATGGGGTGGGCATGCCGGCGCAGTTCGTGCAGGCGATCAATACCGGCTGCTTCTCCGGCGATGGGCGGTCGCTGGGCCTGCAGAACGTCATCCAGCGCCTGATGGGCGAATATGACGCCGGGTTCTTCATCCGCGTCGACAGCGCCCCCGACATGGGCACCCGCATCCTGCTGTACCTGCCGTACGGCGAGCGCGCCGGCGAGCTTTCGCTGCACGAGCTGCCGGCCCAGGTCGATGGAAGTTAGGGACCGCTATGCCAGGCATTTTGGTAGTCGATGATCTGCCGGTCATCCGCACCGGGATCATCCAGATTCTGACCCAGTATCACTTCCCGCTGCAGCCGTACCTGGAAGCCGCTGATGGGCAGCAAGCGCTGCAGATGGCGCGCACCCAGCGCCCCGAGATCATCCTGATGGATATCAAGATGCCGGTGATGGACGGGCTGCAGGCCGCCCGGCAGATTCGCGCCGAGATGCCGGATGTTAAGGTGGTGATGCTGACCGCCTATAACGAGTTCTCGTATATCCAGAAGGCGATGAAGCTGGGCACGCGCGACTACCTGCTCAAGCCGGTGCGCCCGGCCAAGCTGGTCGAACTGCTGGAGGAGATCCAGAAGGAGATCAACGAAGAGCGGCGCAGCCTGCGCACGATTGAGATCGTCAAAGACTCGCTGCAGAAGACCCTGCCGCTGTTCGAAGCCACCCTGGTGGAGAACCTGATCCGCGGCGCTCACCCGGAGGGCGCCACAACCGATGAATCGTTGGCTTTTCTGGGCAAGCGCCTGGTACAGCCGGCGGTGATCGTGGCTAAGATCGACGGTTATGATGCCTTTGCCCAGGGTAAGCCTCCCCAAGAGCTGCAGCAGATCTACCTGGCGATGGTCGAGATCTTCCGCCGCCTGCTGCCCGAGCCGCTGCACGCCCTGGTCGGCTACAGCAAGCCCGGGCGGGTGATTGCCGTGCTGAGCTGTGACGGCGCTCTGCCCGATGCCAGTGCGCTGCGCGCCCTGGCAGACCGCATGCGCCTGGCAATACGGGCTGAACAACCTTTCACCGTCACCATCGGGGTTGGCTCGATCTATACCGATTGGGAGGCCATCCCGCTCTCGTACGCTGAAGCCAACCTGGCCCGCCGCTACCAGAGCCACAGCGGCGGCGACAAGGTGGTGCATATCGACGATACGGCGGCCTTGGGCATCGACCGCAGCTCAGAGACTGCCTACCGCATCCAGCACGAGCAGGACCTGATGTCCAGCCTGCAGGCCAACGACCAGGCCCGGGCGCTCAAGCTGACCAATGAGGTGGTGGATTACCTGACCAGACGCTTCAGAGACAACCTGGAAGGCTTCCGCTACAGCTGCGGCGAGCTGGTGACCCTGATGGCCTGGGCGGTGATCGGCTCGGGGATTGACCAGAGCGCCGTGCTGACCATCTCGCATGACCAGGTGCTAACGCTGAACTCGCAGACCAATATGCAGGAGATCCGCACCTGGACCAACAACTGCCTGGCCGAGTTTCTGGCGGTGCTGCAGGGCCAGACGCAGAAAAAAGACGCCGTTTCACAGGCGGTGGAATACCTGCGCGCCAACTACCAGCGCGCCGATATCTCGCTCCAGGATGTGGCCGATGCGGTCTGCCTGAGCAAGTCGTACCTGGCGGCGCAGTTCCGCGAGATGCTGGGCGTCAGCTATGTCAAATACCTGACCCAGCTGCGCATCGATGAGGCCCGGCGCTTGCTGCGCACCACCGACCTGAGCATCGCGGCGATCGCCGAAAAGGTCGGCTACCCCAACCTGACCAACTTCTACCGCCACTTCCAGAACCTGGAAGGCAAGACCCCCAGCGCTTACCGCCAGTTAGAAGCCTGAAGCCGGCTCAGCGCGCCGGCCCGCGCCCCTGGCGCAGCGCAGCTTCGATCTGGATAAAGGCGTCCAGCTGGGCGGCGCTGTGTTCTGGCAGCGCGCTGCCCGGGTCTACCGCGCCGGCGTAGGCCGCCAACACCCCAGCCAGGTAAGCGCCCAGCCGGTCGTTCAGGTGCGGGATGCCCTGGCGGTTGAGGCTCAGCCGCCCGCGCAGGTCGGGGTGGGCCAGGTTGATGCGCAGCTCCCCGTCGACCAGTTCCGCCCGCGCCCCATCTGGGTTCTGCTCGATAAAGGCCACCCGCGGCGCGCTGTGCCGCGCCGCCGGGCTGCTGCCTGCCGCCAGGGCGCTCTGCAGGGTCTGCTGCAGCTGCTCCAGCGTACTCTGGCGTTCATCCCGGTCCAGCGGCTGCAGCGCCTGGCGGATCTCGCCTTCCAACTCGCACAGCGCCTCGTACAGCACCCCGCGCTGGCGGGTGCGCACGAAGTCATCCCGGTTCAGGATCGGCTGGATCATCTCGCCCACTTCAATCGTGCCCAGCAGGTTGGGATGGCCCCACAGCCCGGCGCCCGCCGGCGAGCGCCGCATGAACGATTTAATCTCGCTCAGCGCGGCGATGCGCCGCCCGCGGGCGAAAAAGCTGGCGGTCCGTCCGGGCTGCGGCCGGTGGGTAATGACCAGGTCCACCTGCACCGGGTAGCGCTGCTCCTGGTAGGGCAGCGCCAGCTCGCGCTGCAGGGCCGTCCCAGGCAGCGCGGCATAGTCGAACGGGCGGCAGCGCTGCGGCGGTTGGCCGGCCTGGCGCACTTGCACGGTCAGCCCGGGGCGCTGCAGCAGGCGCTCAAAATGGCGCTCGATCTCCTGCCGCACCGACTCAACGCTCACGCCCAGCATCCACTCGCGCTCGATCTGGCCCAGCGTGACGATTGTGCCGGCGCCGCCGGCGTTGGGGAAGGCTTCGTCGGAGCGCTGCGCCTCTTTGATCCCCACCAGCTGGTCGCGGTGGAAGCTCAGCCGGTGGAACGAACTGTGGGCATGCCGGGTCTGGAAGCTGATCGTTTCGGCGGCCGCCCGGAAGGCGTGCACGCCAAAGCCGAAGCGCCCGTTGACCCAGGCCTGGCCGCGCTTGTTCGATTCGCCGATGCTGCGCACGATGCGCTCCAGCACGTCGCGCGGCATGCCGCGGCAGTTGTCCTGGATGGTGATGGCTGAGGCTGTGAAGTCGATCGTCAGCTCAATCTCGATCGGGTAGGGGTAGGCTTCACCGTTCTGCCGATACAGCGCCTCGGCGTCGTCCAGCGAGTTATCCACGTACTCCATCAGGATGCGCTCGGTGGTCTCGTAGCGGCGGGCGATCTCGTTCAGCAGCAGGGCCGGGTTCGAGATCTCCAGGTCGATGGTGCCCGGGGTGTGGTG
>JBJSYW010000391.1:0-3905 GCA_046089985.1 Chloroflexota bacterium | reverse complement strand
CGCCTTGGCTCGGCCTGGCAGGATGTCAAAGAAGGTGTGCGCGCCATCACCGAGATGAAGCTCGACTCGCGGCGCTTCATCCTGTGCACCGACGACTCGCACTCCGAGACGCTGGTGTGTGAAGGGCACGTGGACCGGGCGGTGCGAGCGGCGATCGCCAACGGCGTTTCGCCGATGGCGGCGCTGCAGATGACCACCATCAACACGGCCGAGCACTTTGGGCTGAGCCGCGACCTGGGGATGATCGCCCCCGGGCGCTACGCCGATCTCCTGCTGGTGGACGACCTGACCCAAATGCACCAACCGGTGGTGTATGCGCGCGGCAAGAAAGTGGCTGAGAACGGGGTGCTGACGATCGACCTGCCCAGCTACCCCTATCCCGACTGGGCGATCCATTCGGTGCACCTGGGCAAAACGCTCAGCGCTGCCGATTTCCGCCTGGCTGCCCCGCACGACGGCGAGTTCACCGCCAATGTGATCGGCGTGATCGAGAACCAGGCCCCCACCCGCCACCTGCGCCTGCCGGTGACCGCCCGTGATGGGGCCGTGCCGGCCGATCGGGAACGCGACCTGGCCAAGCTGGCCCTGGTGGAGCGCCATAAGGGCAGCGGACGGGTGCAGGTGGGCCTGGTGCACGGCTTCCAGCTCAGCCGCGCCTGCGCCATTGCCTCAACCGTGGCGCATGACAGCCACCACATGGTGGTGATCGGCACCGACGAAGCGCTGATGGCCCAGGCGGCCAACACGCTGGCCGAGATGGGCGGCGGGCAGGTGGTGGTGCAAGACGGGCAGGTGATCGGGCGGGTATCGCTGCCGATTGCCGGGCTGATGTCCAACGCTCCCGCCGACCAGGTGGCAGCGCAGGCCGAAACGGTGCTGGATGGCTTCCGCGCCTGCGGCTGCCCGTTGAACAATCCCAACATGCAGCTCAGCCTGCTGGCGCTGGTGGTGATCCCCGAACTGCGCATCTCCGACCTGGGCCTGGTGGATGTCACCCGGTTCGAGTTGATTGCCGCCCTGGAGTAACGTAAATCCGGCTGCTGCCGGGCGCGGGCCAACCCCGCCCGACGGCGCCTGAAAAAAAGAGCACATGAATAATCAATCCGTCGCACAACGATTGCATGACCAGTTAGGCAAGATCATCGCCGCCACCCACCCGGGCGAGCGCCTGCCGTCTGAACCGCTGCTGGCTGAACAGCTGGGCGTATCGCGCGCCACGCTGCGTGAAGCCATGCGCACCTACGAGACACAGGGCATCATCCGCCGCAAGCAGGGCTCCGGAACGTACGTCAACCGGCCGCCGCAGGTGCTGGACAGTGGGCTGGAAGTGCTGGAAAGCATCGACAGCATGGCTGAGCGCAGCGGGCTGTCGGTCAGCTTCGGGGCGCTGACGGTCGAACGCCGCCCGGCGACCGAGGACGAGGCCGCCAGCCTGGGCCTGCCGCCCGGGGAAGAACTGCTCAACATCTCGCGCGTGATCCTGGCTGAAGGGCATGCGGTCGCGTTCCTGGTGGACGCGCTGCCGACCGAAATGCTCAGCCTGGACCAGCTGCAGGCAGGCTTCAAAGGCTCCATCCTGGACATGCTGCTGCAGCGCGGCGAGCCGCAGCCGGTGGTCTCGATGACCGAGATCAATTCGGTGCCGGCAAGTTCGAAAGTGGCGCGCGCCCTGGGCATCCAGCGCGGCGATGTGCTGCTGAACTTTGTCGCCGATCTGTACGACGCCGCCGGGCGAGTGGTGGACCACTCGCAGAGTTATTTCCTGCCCGGCTATTTCCGGTTCCATGTTGTGCGCCGGATCGCCCAACCCACGTCAGTCGCGTGAGGCGGGAGGGCGATCTGCAGGGTGAAGCCTGGCGACAGGCAGCCCGCTGCAGACCGCCGAAACCGCTCACGTAGCGAATCAGAATACTTAGACAAGGAGAAATACAGAAATGCGTAGCTTTCAAGGTCGTGATATCCTCTCGCTGAAGGACTTCGAGCGCAATGAGTTCTTCCACGTTCTGGACGTAGCCAAGGAACTGGAACCGATCGCCCGCAGCCGCCGCAACAGCAACATGCTGGCCGAGAAGACGATGGTAACCGCCTTCTACCAGCCCTCCACCCGCACCCGCCTGGCGCACGAAGCCGCCATGCACCGCCTGGGTGGTCACGTCACCGGCTTCTCTGACGCCAAGATGACCCGCGCCGGCGACTTCTACCAGGAATCGATCAAAGACACGGTCAAGATGCTGGAGTTCTACGGCGACGTGATCGTGATGCGCCACTTCCAGCAGGGCGCTCCGCACGAAGCGGCCAAGTGGGCTTCTGTGCCGATCATCAACGGCGGCGACGGCTGGGGCGAACACCCGACCCAGATCCTGACCGACCTGTACACCGTGCAGCGCGAGAAGGGCCGCATCGATGGCCTGAAGTGGCTGGCGGTCGGTGATATGCGCATGCGCACCATGCACTCGCTGGCTTATGCCCTGACCCAGTTCGACTGCCCGGTGACCTTCGTGCACCCGCCGGAATTCGGCTTCCAGAAGGAAATGCTGGAAGACTTCCCGAAGTACAACCTGAACTACCGCTTCGTAGACCATGTCGAGGAAGCGATCGCCGAAGCCGACGTGATCCTGGTCGAGCCGGTGGTACAGCCCGACTACACCAAGTCGCGCGACGAGCGCGCCGGCGACGTGGGCATGACCCCCGCCAACTACAAGATCACCCGCGACCTGCTGATGAACAAGGCCAAGAGCGACGCCATCCTGCTGCACTCGCTGCCGCGCATGGACGAAATCCCGGCCGATGTCGACATCACCCACTGGTCCCGCTACTGGCAGGAAGCCTTCTACGGCGTCGTGATGCGCATGGCGCTGCTGGCCCTGGTCATGGGCAAGATGGAATAATAGGAGAAATTCAAAATGCAAACCGATCTGCGCAATCGTGACCTGATTGGCGACCTGGACTTCAGCAAGGAAGAAGTCGAAACCGTACTGGACGTGGCCTTCGACCTGAAGCGCAAGCGCGCCCTGGGCGAATCGCACGCTTACCTGCGCGACAAAGTGCTGGCGATGCTGTTCTTCTTCAGCAGCACCCGCACCCGCGGCTCGTTCGAAGCCGGCATGGCCCAACTTGGCGGTCACGCAGCCTTCATCGAGAGCAAGACGACCCAGATTTCGCACGGCGACACCCCGAAGGAAATCGGCGAGATCTTCGGCCGCTACTTCGACGGCATCGCCATCCGCCACGTTGATTGGGGCATCGGCAACGGCTACCTGAACGCGGTCGCCAAGGCTTCGCGCACCCCGATCCTGAACATGCAGTGCGATATCTACCACCCGTTCCAGTGCCTGGCCGACCTGATGACGATCATCGAGAAGAAGGGCCGCGACCTGCGCCGCAAGAAGATGGTTGTGTCCTGGGCCTATGCGGCTTCCTACCAGAAGCCGATGTCGGTGCCGCAGTCGCTGGTGCTGCAGATGCCGCGCTTCGGGCTGGACGTGGTCCTGGCGCACCCGCCTGAGTTCAAGCTGATGCCCGAGATCATGGAACAGGCCCAGGAGCAGGCGCGCAAGTACGGCGCAGGCTTCGACGTGACCGACGACATGGAAGAAGCCTTCAAAGACGCCGACATCATCTATGCGAAGTCCTGGGGCGCGATGGTCCACACCCCCGACCCCGCCGCCGGCGCCGAGATCATCAAGAAGTACTCGCACTGGATCACCGACGAGCGCAAGATGGCGCTGGCCAAGCCGGATGCGATCTACATGCACCCCCTGCCCGCCGACCGCAACATCGAAGTGACCGATGGCGTGATGGACGGCCCGAACTCGGTCGTTTATGACGAAGCCGAGAACCGCATGCACGCCCAGAAGGCCGTGATGGCCCTGACGATGCGCAGCTAGTTTTTGATCGAGTGGGCG